>JAKLDZ010000121.1 GCA_022703255.1 Myxococcota bacterium
CCAGTTCCTCCTCGCGGGGCTCCTCGGGCGGCGGGCCGTGCAGCACGACGAACCAGCCGTCGGCGTCCTCCACTTCGGCCTGCACGCCGAGGTCCGCCTCCATCGGCGCCGCGGGCACTGCGCAGGCCGAAGCCTCCCAGTGCAAGTAGACCTTACCGGCGCACCCGCTCCCCCGCGCGCGTTCCCACCGCTCCCGTTCCAGCCCGATCGAAATCACCCCCCCCTGGTAGGTCCTCCGCTCACCGCTCCCCTTGACTGCCCCTTCACTCGACGATAAGGGTGGGCCCAGAAAGTACCCGCGAGAACGTCTTAGCCATGTTTGGAAATATGATTTCCTTCGAGGTCGCCGCGGGGGGGAGAGGTAAGCAGCGTATGGGTCGCAGTCAGCAGAGCTGGCCGGATGCAGCACGATCCGGACAGTACCGCGGACAGTGGGTCGCGCTCGATAACTGCCGATACGATCGCACGTCGAATCAACCCGTCGAAGGCGACGTCGTCGATTCCGACGAGGATCTCGCGGAGCTCTGCGCCCGCCTCCAGCAGTCGAGCCGCAGCAAGTGCATCGTGATGTTCTGTGACGACGACGTCCTGATCGAGCCCACGCGCCGATCCGGTCTCGGCTTCGAGGATCGTCGCTCCGCCTAGCCGTTCTTCCTCCACTTCCGAGCTGGTTCACTCCGACGGTCCGCGTCGGGGCAGGGCCGTGCCGCGTTCCATCACCTCCTGGAGCACGAGGGCAGACCGAGGCCTGAGCTCGCTGGCTCGATTGAAGGGGTGGAAGGGCCGCGTGCGTGCGGCCCCATTCACGTGTGCTGGTGAGGGTTCAGGGACGGCCGCCCTGGAAACCCATCGCGTGGACCAACGCCTTGAGGTCTTCGAGTGTTCCCTTGGAGGAGCGGAACTTGAAGACGAGCTCGGAGGACGGGTTGCCCGACTGGGCCGTCGTCTCGAACAGGATCGGCGTCTGTCCCTTGTTCGGAGTCCTGGGAAGCGCCGCGACCACCGGATCCATCGCACCGCCGTGCGGATCGAATGCCTTCGTCATCCCGCCGTTCGCGCTCTGCACCAGCCCCGCCATCGTCATGTAGCCGCCCGACACCGCCCGGCCCGACTTGAAGACCTCGAGCCCCGGCCTCGAGGCGATCGTCTGCGTGTCGGGGCTGCCGGTCTTGACCATCGCGAGGTGCTTTTCGAGCGACGCCTTGTCCGAGCCGAAAGCCATCCAGGTCCGCGGACCGTCGGGCATCACCACGATGTAGAACGGGATCGGCGGGGGCGCCTTGGCGGCGCGTCCCGACGGGATCGCGAAGGCCACTTCCAGCGCACGCGTGTCCTTGTCGAGCCCCTTGCCGAAGGGCGTCACCTTCGCCGTGGGAAGGTACTTCGCCTCCACGTGGCCCTTCTTGGTGATCCACGCCTTGACCGCGGGCTTGTTGTAGAGCGCCGCGAGATCCTTGATCCAGTCCTGCAAACGCCCCGAGGACTCCTCCATGCCCCACACCTGCCATCCGATCGTCGAGATGACGGCGTTGCGGATCTCCTCGGCCTTGTCGCCTCGCCCTGCCGGAGCAGGCAGATCGACCTTCCCGGAGGCCGTCACCGACACGGGCGACGATGCGAAGAGCCGTTCGACCAGGTCGCGCGCCTTCTTGCGCTCCGCGGCCGGGAACTCCACCTGCGAGGTCAGACCATCGAGCAGATCCCCGCTCGACTTGCGCACCGCGGCCCACGCCTTCGGATCGCCGCCGCGGCCGTAGATCACCGACTCGCTGTCCACGGGCGCACGCCAGAAGATCGCCGGCGCCGGCCCCGCCTCACCGGCCTTCTCGAAGAAGCGCTGCGTGAACCACGACTCGCGCCCCTTGAGCTTCAGCGCCACCTCCGCTTCCGCAGCCTGCGAGGCTCCGTTGACGTCCACGAACAGCGTGAGCTTGTCGAGGTCGTTCGCCAACGACACCGTCTCCGTCGCAATCCCGCCCATCGCCTGCTTGATCGCGCCGTCGAGCTTCCGGTCTCCGGTCCCGATCTGATACGAGGCGAAGTTCGCCGCCCAGGTCAGATACCCGGGGAGCTGCGCGCCGAACTTGCGCTGCACGGGGGCAAAGCGGACCTCGGCCCACAGATCCTTGTCGGGCATCGCCACCGAGGGCAGGCCACGGGACAGATAGGGCTGCAGGCTCAGGACCTCCTTCTCGCGATCCCCGCACACCAGGCGCGCGGGAGCCGGACCGACCGACGCACCGATCACGCAGACCAGCCCGTTGCGACGTCCTGCATCCACACGAAACACGCCCGGTGCGAGCTCGTCGCTCGCCTTGCCCTTGTTGAGGCCCGTGCGCGCTTCCTCGAGAGAACGCAGCCCGATCGAGAACGCCGCGAGCGGCATCGGCTTGGTGTCCGGCGCGTTGGGATCCAGCGCGAATACCGCATCCACCGGCGCATCCATCGCGATCAGCGGTGTCGCCGTGCGAGCTCGCAGCACCTCGTCCACGAGCTCCTCGACCGGCACCTCGAGCCCCATGATGTCGCGCACCGCCGAGAACGTGCGCGAAGGGGCGCGCCAGCGGATCACGGCGAACGTCCCCTCCGGCTCCGCGGCCGGGCTCAGATCCGCCGGGGGCGCCGTGGCGATGACGGGCGTGGTGCTCGTGGCGACGGGAGTCGCCGGGGTCGTGGGGCCAGGAGGCGGGGTTCCGCCGCAGGCCACCGGGAGGACAGCAAGGCTCGAGAGGGCGAGTTTCGCGACGATGGAACGCATGGCGGAACCATATACGCCCCGCCGGCCCGATGGCTACCCTCCAGGATCTAGTCCCGGAGAATGTCGGCGAGGGTGTAGCGGCCCGCCGGACGCGAGACGATCGCCCTGGCCGCGAACAGCGCCCCGCGCGCAAACAGCTCGCGGCTCGTGGCCCGGTGGGTCAGCTCGAGACGCTCCCCGTTGCCCAGGAGATGCACCGTGTGATCGCCCACCACGTCGCCGCCGCGAACGGCAAGAACGCCCATCTCCTCGGCCGTGCGCGCACCCACCATCCCCTCGCGCCCACCGACCTTGCGCAGCTCGCCCCGGACCTGCTCCACCTCGCGCGCCAGGCGCGCCGCCGTCCCGCTCGGTGCGTCCGCCTTGTTGCGGTGGTGCACCTCCACGATCTCGACGTCGAACCCCGCCCCCAGCCTGCGCACCGCGTGCTGGACCAGCTCCGCCAGAACCTGGATCCCGAGGCTCATGTTCGGTGCCCACAACACCGGCACCGTCTTCGCCGCCTCGTCGAGCGCCTCGAGCCCCGCCGCGTCGAGCCCCGTCGTCCCGCTCACGATCGCGATCTTCTCGCGCGCGGCGACCTTCGCGAGCACCGGCACGGCGCGACGGTGCGAGAAGTCGATCACGACTTCGGCCCCGAGCAGCGCGCTGGCGATGTCGTCCTGCACGGCCACCCCAACCGGTGCCATGCCGTGGATCTCGCCCAGATCGCGGCCGATCGCTGCGCATCCGCGCTCGGCCGCGGCTCCGACGATCTCGAAGCTGCCGGCGGTGTTGGTGCGCGCGAGCGAGAGCACCGCGGCGCCCATGCGGCCCGAGGCCCCGTGCAGCGCGAGCTTCATCGGGCCTCCTCGAAGCGCGAAAGCGTCGCGGCGACCGCGTCGCAGGTCGCCTTCGACGGCGGCACGAGCGGCAGGCGGAGCGAGAGCTTCATGAGTCCCTTGTGCGCGAGCGCGGCCTTCGACGGTCCCGGGCTGGTCTCGAGGAACATCGAGTCGTGCACGGGCAGCAGCTTCAGGTGCGCCGCACGGGCCTGATCCCAGCGCCCTTCGCGTGCCAGGGTGCACACCTCGGCGACCTTGCCCGGGTACACGTTCGAGGTGACGCTGATCACGCCCCGCGCCCCGCACACCATCATCGGAAGCGTGAGCGCGTCGTCGCCGCACATCACCGTGAGCCGCTCCCCGAAACGCTTCATCGCCCCCATGCAGCGCAGCACGTTGCCCGAAGCGTCCTTGACCGCCACGATGTTCGAGCACGCGTCCAGCGCCCTGCCGATCGTGTCCAAAGACAGATCCACCACGGTCCTGCCCGGCACGTTGTAGAGCACCACCGGCGCACCGCCCACCTCGCCCGCCACCTTCGTGACGTGCGCCAGCAGCCCGTCCTGCGTCGGTTTGTTGTAGTACGGCATCACGATCATCACCGCGTCGGCCCCCGCCTCGAGCGCGCGCTGCGCCAGCCGTACCGCTTTCTTCGTGCTGTTCGACCCCGCCCCCGCCAGCACCGGAACCCGCCCCGCCGCCACGCTCACCGTGTGCCGCACCACCTCGAAGTGCTCGTCGTCCGTCAGCGTCGGCGACTCCCCCGTCGTGCCGCACGGCACCAGCCCGTGGATGCCTCCTTCGACCTGCCGACGCACCGAAGCGTCGAACGCGTCGAAGTCGACGGCTTCTCCATCGGCCGTAAACGGGGTCACGAGTGCGGTGAAAGCGCCCTGGAGCTGGAAGGGTCGAGTCATGGTGGCAGGAGGTTGGACGCGTGCCGCCGCGAGGTCAACTTCCCGTCGGTCGTGCTCGGAATCAGCGCGGGACCGGCGCGCCGTCCCGCTTGAGCAGCCACCAGGAGCCCACGTGGTCCACGAGCTTGATCGACGGATCGGCGCGGAAGCGATACTCGGGAGAAGACGGGCTGCGGACCAGGAACCAGTCGAAGAACTTGCCGCGGGTGGCGATGTCGAAGCGCTCGGGGGTCCACTCGAAGCGCAGCGGGGTGAGGGGCGGCACCGCGGGGTTGTTCTTCCGGTAGCGCATCGGCCACGCGTTCCACTCCACGAAGTGGAAGCTCAGCCACCCGCCCTTCTCGGCCTGCACCCACGCCGGCATGTGGATGAACGGGGTCGTGCTCCGCGTGGACCCCGAGTGATCGAACACCATGTAGCCGAGCCGCGGCGCCGGCGGAATTCCCCTCACAATCTGCTGGAAGTCCCGCGTCGCATCGTCGAACCGCGCGTAGTTCTTCGCCACGAAGAACCCCTGCGACACCACCGCCCAGCCCAGCGGCGCCAACGCCGCCAGCCGCACCCACGACGCCCTCGGCAGCGTCGGCAGCACCCCCAACACCACGAACAACGTCGACACGATCTCGCGCGGGTACACGTACCACCAGATGCCGATCTCCATCGGCAGGCTCAGGTACATCCCGAAGAACACCCCCGCGATCGTCAGCGCCAGCACCGTCACGCCCGCGCCCCAGTACCAGTCCTTGCGATCCCACCCTCTCCACCGACGCTCCGCGAAGAACCCTGCGATGCAGACCAGGGCGAGCACGCCGACCGTGACGTACATCACGTTCGCAAGGTGCTTCTCCTCCGTCCCCGCGAACCCCCCGAACAACAGATCGGGAACCTGCCGCAGCCGCCCGAAGTCCGGTCGCTGGAATTTCAATCCCCCACCCGACAGCTCCTTGTTGGTCACCAGCCTCCAGGCAACCAGCGCCAGGATCGACGGCGTCAACGGCGCGATCAGCGGCTTCCAGCGTCGCGTCGCCGGCCACATCACCAACCCCACGCCCACCACCGACGCCAGCGCGAACGGGAACCGGAAGATGTGCGTCGCGAACACCAGCAGCAGCACTCCCCCGAGCAGAACCTGCCGACGTCGCGAGGGGCGATCGACCACCATCAGCGCGAGCCCGACGACCATGCCGAACAGGCCGATCGCGCCCATGAAGTTGATGAAGCCCCAGTGCGACAGCGTGTTCCACACGAAAGGCAGCCCGAGCAGCCCGAGCAGCGGGCTCTTGCGCATGCCGTGGAACATCACTGCCATCCCCGCGGGAAGCAGCGCGAGCAGCACGATCGTCGTCAGCCGCGTCGCCGCCACCACCGGCATGAACAACGCAAACAGCGCCCCCAGCGCGTGCATCGCCCAGTACGGCGCCTCGAGGAAGTGCAGGCTGAACTGCTCGCGGAAGTGCCACGCAGGGTCGAGGTAGTGACGCAGGATCGAGATCGCCGACGCATGGAACGGCAGATCGGTGATCGGCGGGTAGTGCACCACCATCAGCGGGTACGCCACGACGTACACCGCCACCGCGAGCGTCCCCACGATCACCGCCGTCGCGAGCGGCGACTCGATCACCGTCCGCAGGGTCTTGCTCGCGAAGCCCGCGATGGCCGCCTTCACCTTGCTCTTCTTGTCGTCCGCCGATTCGCTCATTCCGTTGCCCGTGATGCTCCGCTCGCGCGCCCTGCCTCGAAGCGGATCGCTCGAACCCCATGCTCCTGCACTTCCGCTCGCCCCGCGTCCACGACCGCAACGCGACGCCCGCCGGCCTTCGGGTTCCACAGCCCGGCGACGACCTCGTAGGTGCCATCGGCAGAGCCCGTCGGCAACGTCCACGTCACGATGTCCCGCCCCAGCCTCCCCTTCGGCAACGCGGACAGCGGAAGCGTCGACGACACCTGCGGGTGATCCAGGTTGAATGCTCCCCCTGGACCCACGACGTGCATGAACACGCCCGTCCCCTTGCTCACCTTCCCCGTGCGCTCCCACACGAGTTCGAGCGTCACACGCTCGCCCGCCCGCACCCGAGCCTTGTCCACCCGCGCCGCTCGCAGCACCACGCCCTCCGCGAAGCGCACGTCGAGCACCTGGCTCCCTGCCGGCGCCTCGCTCACCACGATCGCGTTGCCCAGGATGTCGCGCACGGTCCCGTACGGCACCGAAGTCTCCGGGATCGCCGCCCAGGCGACGCCCGCGAAGACCCATGGCGCCGCCACCGATCCCGCCAGAAGCGCCATGCCCTTGCGCCCCCCGGGGGACTCCTTCCCCCTGCGCCACCGCACGAACCACCACCCCATGACCCCGAGCGCGATCAGCGATCCGAGACCTCCCGCAATCGCCGATCGCGGCACGAAGCGCAGGCGCACGCGGTGCTCTCCCGCAGGAAGATCCACCGAAAGCAAGCCGTCGTCGCTCACCACCGCGCCGACGCTGCTCCGCCAGCCGCCGTGCCAGTTCTGGTTCACCCGCAGCCGCGCGGGACGGCTCAGCGTCACCTCGAGATCGATCCGGTTGGGGGACCAGTACGTGCGTTGCACACGCCCGGCCGCAGGATCGACGAGGTACTCGTCGGCGGGGAGATCCCCGCGCAGGAAAGGCGATTGCGGAACGGGCCACGCCTCCCAACAGGACAGCGATCCGCGGCTGAAGTGGGCGTAGTGGGCGGCGAGCCAGCGGTTCCCGCGGGCTTGCTGGAAGTCGCGATCGATCCGCTCCGGAGGAGCGGACAACGAGCGGTGCTCCGCCGCCGCGTGATGGCTGGCGGCGAGAGGCCGCAGGTTGAACGCGAGCAGCGCCACGATCGGGATCAGCACCAGGAGGCCGAGGGGATGGCGTCGCGTGAGACGTTGCGCGTGCGTGACGCCGAGGGCCGCGAGGGCGCAGACCGCGAGAGCGACCACGATCAGGTAGCGCTCGGGGTAGCGCAGCGTGGAGAACAGCGGCAAGGCGCGCAGCGCGACGAATGGCGACCAGCCCGCGGCGTAGCCCGTGGCGGTCCACGCTGCCAGCGCACCCATCAGCGCTACCGGGACGGCCCGCAGCCCGAACAGCCCGGCCAGCACCGCCGGGATCGCCCACGCTCCCACCAGGAAGAAGCCGTCGAGCGACGCGATCTCGTTGCCCCGGAAGCCGAGCTCACCGGTCAGCGCGCGATACGCGACGTCCCAGGCGATTCCGGGTCGATCGGCGATCACGCGCGGCGCGGACATCAGCGTCTCGGCGATGGGCAGCAACCGGAACAGCGACAGGCCCACGGCCATCAGCGCGATGAGCGACGCGCGGGCGATCAGGGCTGGAAGCACCCGCGGCGTGCGCACCCGCTCCCCCAGCGCCTCGAGGGTTTCGAACACGCACACCACGGCCACCAACGGGCCAGCGTAGGTCCCACCGAAGCCGACCATCCACGCGAACGCGATCGCCGTGAGTGCCCCATGCGCGAGCCGCGTGCGCAGCCCCTCGCGCACGCCCAGGGCCGCCCAGGGCATCAGCTCGAAGCCGAAGAAGTTGAGCCAGCCGAGCTGCGGCGCGGTGGCGAAGACGCCGCTGGCGGCGAAGATCGGCGCGGCCAGCACCGCACCGAGCGACGACGCCCCGCGCGACACGGCGTAGCGATAGGCCCCCTCCAGACCGATCACGATCATCGCCAGCGCGATCAGCGGCGCGCCGCGCTCGTGCCCGAAGAGCAGCGACAGCAGGAACGTCGGCGAGAAGTGCCTGCCCTGCGGCGAGCCGACCGAGTACATCCCGCCGCAGTAGTAGGGATCCCACAACGGAAGCTGGCCGAACCGCCGCACGGTCTCCACCGCGTGGTGCTCGTAGCCGTCCAGCACCTGCGCGTCGCGAAACAGGTTCATGTCCGCCGCCGTCCCCAGCAGCGGCCAGACCAGCACCAGCGCCAACACGCCGAACAGCGCCATGCGCAGCGGCAAGGCCGCGAGCGAGGCCTCGACGCCGTCGAGCGCGGAGGAGATGCTCCTCAGTACACGGGACGAGGTCGGCACGGTGCCACCGTGGCTTGGAGGGTGCCGGGGCGCGCCCAGCCCGCGCGCATCCCGTCGTCGATCGCCCGCAGCGCATCCCCCAGCGCGATCCTGTGCATCGACGCAAGCTGCGCCGCACGCTGCCATTCCATCGCGTGGAAGTCGTCACCCTGCGACCACAGATCGCCTGGGAAATTCACCGCCGCGCGCGCCCGCATCGAGCTCTCCGACGACGCGATCGCGTCGAATACCCGTCGAGCTACCGTTGCATCGGCAGCCGCAGGACGCGGCCGCGGCTCTGCCGTCACGACCCGCACCATCGCGAGCGCGATCGCCGCGCAGGCCACGATCCAGCACGCTGCCATGCAGTATCGTCGCGCCTCGAGCCGTCCTGCCCGCATCGGCCGCTTGTAGCATACCTCCCGCGGGGGCGACCAGACGTGCCCCGGCCCTGCCCCGGAGCGGCACGGCCTCCCCCCCCTACGTCCGCTCTATGCCTTCGGCGCGTCGCGCAACGAGCGGAGCGCTCGGGCCATGAGCGCGAGGGAGAAGCCGATCTGCACCAGGACGATCGCCGCCGCGAAGCTCAACGTCGCAGCCGCCACGGCCGCGTGCTGCTGCGCAGCGTCCCCCGCACCGAAGCGTGCAAAGCACTCCTGCGCGAACACGTCGCGCGTGCCCACTCCCTGCGGCGTGATCGGCAGCGCCTGCACCACCATCAGCACAGGCACATACGCGAGCGCGGCCGCGGGCGGGATCTCCACTCCGAAGAACCGGAACGGCAGCCAGGTCCCCAGGAACAGCACCACCAGATGCGGCAACCGCACCGCCATCGCACGCAGGTGCCCCGCCACGCCCACGTCGAACAGCGGCGCCAGCAAACCGCGGCCCGCCAACGCTCGCGGTCGAAGGTGGATTACGCCCAGGTAGCCGACCCCACTCACGGTCCCGACCCCCAGCGTGGGCAGCAACCACGACGGCGGCGAGGCGTCGAACAGCAACGCGGTGGCGCCGAAGAGGAACAACGATCCGAACGTGGTCGCGTAGACCAGGGCCGTGGCTCCGGCCACGCGAGCGAGAGGGGCGCGGAAGGCACGGGAGAGATACCAGGCGAGCCATGCCTGGCCCACGTGGTGGTTGAGCAGCGACGGCAGGTACGACGCGCCGCGGATCAGGAAGAACTGTCTGGTGCTGACCGGGGCTACGGTGAGGCGATACACGAAGGATGTGGCGAGGGAGTCGGCGGCGAGGTTCACGACGGTGAACAGCGCAACGAAGCCGAGGAATGCGGCGTGGTTGACGTTGTGCAGATGTGCGATGAATGCCCGCAGCTCGAGCTTGCGTACGACCCACGCGACGAGAAGAACCGCGAGCAGCAGTGGGATCAGCCGCTTCCACCAGGGCTGGGGTCGAGCCGCGGGGCGGTCGCCGTCGGGTGGAGAGTCTGTTTGAACACTCACTGCAGCCGTTGTCCCGTTCCCTGTCGGCCCCGGGGCACTCCTTGTGCCCCCCAGCCCGTGCCGGTATCTTGAAGCTGCGGTCTTACACTCCGGCCTCGCAGGCCACCAGAGCTCTCGACGCTGACTTGACCGCCATCACATGGGTGCGTGATCGCTATGGACAAACGGACCGCTTGCGTTCGCTCGGGCCTCCTTCGGACGGGTCTGTCCCTCGCAGCCGTCATCGTGGCCGTTCTGCCCGTCGGCTGCGGTGGCGACGACTTCACCCAGAGCGACGGACCCGGGCAGGACGCTGGCGACGCGTCGTCCGATTCCTCCGGCGGCTCGGGAGGCGCGAAGCCCGACTCCGGGGGCGACTCCGCCAAGCCGGAAGCCGACGCCGGGTGCGGCGCCGGCACCAAGGCGTGCGGTGGCAAGTGCGTGGCTCTCGACGATCCCGCCTTCGGCTGCGGGGCGACGTCGTGCGACCCGTGCGAGATCCCGAACGCGTCGGCGAAGTGCTCTGCCGCCGGCGCGTGCGAGCTCGACGCGTGCGCTCAGGACTTCGAGGACTGCGACAAGGATCCGTCCAACGGCTGTGAGGGCAACCTGCTCAACGACCCGAAGAACTGCGCCGCGTGCGGTACGGTGTGCCCTTCGGAGACCGGAACCCCGGTCTGCAAGAGCGGCGTGTGCGGGTTGTCGTCCTGCGCTCCGGGCAAGGGCGACTGCGACAGCGATCCGCAGACCTGCGAGACCGACCTCACCACCGTCGACAACTGCGGCTTCTGCAGCAACAAGTGCAACCTGCCCTTCGCCTCCGAGAAGTGCGAGGCGGGCGCTTGCGCCGTGGACCAGTGCGAGGAGCACCGCGGCAACTGCGATGGCATCGCCAGCAATGGCTGTGAGATCGATCTGTCGGTCACCACGGCTCACTGCGGGGAGTGCGACCACGTCTGCACGGTCGGTGACGGCGGCGCGGCCACGTGCGTGGATTCGAAGTGCGGTGTCGATTGTGCCGACGGCCTCGGCGACTGCAACGAGGATCTGAGCGACGGCTGCGAGGTCGATCTGACCACGACCCTCGCGCACTGTGGCGCGTGCGACTCGCCGTGCCTGCTGCCCAACGCGACCAACGCCTGCGTCGACTCCAAGTGCGTGGTCGAGTCGTGCAATACGGGCTGGGGCGACTGCGATTCCGTGCTCCCCGGCTGCGAGACCGATCTGAACACCACCCCGGCGCACTGCAGCGCGTGCAACGCCGCCTGCCCCGTTCGCCCCCACGCCGTCTCGACCTGCACTGGCGGCGTCTGCGGCTACACCTGCGAGGGGTCCTGGACCGACTGCGACGGCGTCGCCGACAACGGCTGCGAGTTCGACATCGCTTCGGATCCCGAACATTGTGGCGCGTGCGACACGCAGTGCGTCACCCCCTTCGCCACACCCGCATGCAACAGTGGCGTGTGCGTGATCGAGGTCTGCGCCCCGGCCCGGCTCGACTGCAACGGAACGGTCGCCGACGGCTGCGAGGAGGACAGCCTCACCAGCCACGACCACTGCGGATCCTGCAACCATGCCTGCGCCCTGAACAACGCCACCGGCACCTGCAACGGCGGCATCTGCGGGTTCGTGTGCGACGCCCCTTATGCCGATTGCGACTCCCCCGTGGTGGACGCCTGCACCGTCAACACCGCCACCAGCATGGACCACTGCGGCGGGTGCAATCAGAAGTGCGCGCTCTCCAACGCCGCCGAGACCTGCGAGAGCGGCGCCTGCAAGATCGTCGCTTGTGAAGGCGCCTTCCTCGACTGCAACGGCGAGGCCGCCGACGGCTGCGAGAGCAACCCCGCGAACGACGCCAACAACTGCGGCGGGTGCGGTAATGTCTGCTTGCTCCCCCACGCGGGCGCTTCGTGCATGGCCGCGGTCTGCGTCGTCGCCTCCTGCGATGACGACTGGCGCAACTGCAACGGGTTGCCCGGCGACGGCTGCGAAACCGACACCGCGACGGACCTGCAGCACTGCGGAAGTTGCACGGCCGCTGTCTGCGCCTTCGACAACGCCGCCGAGAGCTGCGTGGGCGGCGTCTGCACCATGGGCGCGTGCGATGCGACCTGGTCCAACTGCGACGGCAATCCCGCGAACGGCTGCGAGAAGCAGCTCACGGTCGACGGCAAGAATTGCGGCGCCTGCGGCCATGATTGCCTCGGCGGCACGTGTGTCGCCGGCAAGTGCCAGCCCTTCACCATCGCCCTCGGCGAGCCCAAACCCTGGAGCATTGCCGTCGACTCCACCCACGTCTACTGGAGCAACTACACCTCCACCGGCGCCATCCGCCGCGCGACCATCACCGGCGGCGCCGCGCAGAGTCTGGCATCCTCCCAGAACCTGCCCAACGGCATCGCCATCAACTCGACCAACGTCTACTGGGCGGCCGAGGGCGAAGGCCGCGTCAGGATGGTCCCCAAGAGCGGCGGCAGCTCACCCACCCAAGTCTGGTACCTCGCTGGGGCCAATCCCATGGCGGTCTCCGCGACCGACGCCGTCGTCGTCTGGGATACCTGGGCGGGCGGGATCTACAGAGCCAACGCCGACGGATCGTCCCCGGCGGTGGTCTATACCATCGGCTCCAACTCGAACCCGAATCGGATCGTCACCGACGGCACGTACATCTGGTGGGTCAACTGGGGCGGCGGCCAGGTGCGACGCGGGACCCTCACCTCCGCAATGCCGATCAACCTCGCGACCAGCCAGGGGGAGTTGCTAAGCGTCGCCGTGGACGACACCTACGCCTACTGGACCAGCGGCAATCCCAGTAACCTGATCCGCCGCGGTCTGAAGGGGGAAACGAGTACGCCCGTCACGCTCGCGAGCGAGCAGACCTCCACCCCCATCGGCCTCGCAGTGGACGGGACCCACGTGTACTTCGCGAGCGCCGATGCCGGCACGGTCAGCCGCGTGGCGAAGTCGGGCTCGCCCGCCACGGTCGAGCTCCTCGCGACCGGCCAGGGCTACCCCTCCTTCATGGCGGTGGACGCCACCTCGGTCTACTGGACCAACCGGGACGGCGGTCAGGTCATGCGCCTGGCGAAGCCCTGAGCCCTCTCCCGAATCGTTCGTACTACGACACGATGACCTCGTACCGCGGTCGCTTCGCTCCTTCGCCCACCGGTGACCTGCACCTCGGCGGCGCCTGCACCGCCCTGTGCGCCTGGCTGTCGGCCCGCTCTCGACGGGGCGCCTTCGTCCTGCGCGTCGAAGACCTCGACACCCCCCGCGTCATCCCCGGCTCCGAAGCGCGCATCCTCGAAGACCTGCGCTGGATCGGCCTCGACTGGGACGAAGGCCCCGACGTCGGAGGAGACCACGGCCCGTACCGTCAGGCGGAGCGCACATCGCTCTACCAGCGTGCCGTCGACCGCCTCACGGCCGCTGGTCTCGTGTACCCCTGCGAGTGTTCGCGATCCGAAATAGCCCGCGCCGCCAGCGCTCCCCACCCCGGCGAGGAGGGCCCCGTCTACCCCGGTACTTGCAGGACCCTGCCGGTCGATCGCCCGTTCAAGCGACCCCCTGCCCTGCGCCTACGCGTGACCGATGCCGAGATCCGCTTCGAGGATGCCCTGCAAGGGGCGAGCGTGTCACAGGTCGCCCACGACGCCGGGGACTTCGTGCTCCGCCGCGGCGACGGGCTCTTCGCCTATCAGCTCGCCGTCGTCGTCGATGATCTCGCCATGGGCATCACCGAGGTCGTGCGCGGAGCCGACCTGCTCTCCTCCACTCCGCGACAAGTCCTGATCGCACGCTTGCTGGGTGCAGAGCCCCCAATGTTCGCCCACGCCCCGCTCGTCGTCTCTCCCGACGGCTCCCGGCTCGCCAAGCGCGCCCGCGGCGTGGCCGTGCGCCATCACCGCGAAGCA
>JAKLDZ010000122.1 GCA_022703255.1 Myxococcota bacterium
TCGCAAGTCCGGCGCGTGGCTCCCGCTGTGGCCCACCGCCAAGGCCACGGTCTCCGGCGGCGCCGTGTTCGACGCCACCGTTCCGGTGTCCGGCACCAGCGGCGCCAACTGGGCCGGCCCCTCCGTCCACGATCTCGACGACGACGGCGTGCCCGAAATCATCCGCGAGGGATGGGTGATCGACGGTGCCACCGGCGTCGTTCGCGCAACCCCTCCGCCCGAGTATGCGTCGTATTCCGTCGGATTGATCCCCGTGCTCGCGAATCTCGACGAAGACCCGCGCATCGAGCTCACCAATGGCGCCCATGTGTGGGAGTTCGACGGAACCGCGAACGCCTGGGTGCTCGAACCCTGGTACGAGGGCGCCACGTCGGGCTCCGGCTGGGCCGCGGTCGCCGACTTCAATCCCTACGACGCCACCGCCACCCCCGAAATCGCCGTGTCCTCCAGCGGAAGCCTCGCAATCTACAACCATGACCACTCCGTGTTCATGAACATGGCCGTCCCCGTGCCCAGCGGCGGCGGCGGTCCGCCCACCATTGCCGACTACGACGGCGACGGCCTCCCCGAGGTCGGTGTCGCAGGCGCCGACTTCTACACCGTCTTCGACCCCGATTGCCAGGCCACCCCGCGCACGGGCGGCAAGTGCGAGTCCCGCGACCGCTGCGACTTCGCCACCGACGGCGCCTGCACCGATTACATCCTCTGGTCCCGTCGCTCCCAGGACCACTCCTCCCGTATCACCGGCAGCTCCGTCTTCGACTTCGAAGCCGACGGCATGGCCGAGGTGGTCTATGCCGACGAGTGCTTCGCCCGCGTCTACTCGGGCAGCGACGGCCAGGTGCTCTTCTCGCAATACCGCTCTTCGTCCACCTGGCTCGAGAATCCCGTGGTCGCCGATGTCGATGGCGACTACCGCTCCGAGCTCATCGTGCCGTCCAACGGCGCCGCGAGCTTCACCGCCGCCTCCTGCTCCGGACTCATCAACGCCGACGGTGTCGAAACCCACTTCGCAGGATTGATCTGCAAGACCGGCTCCGACTGCGTCTCGGGTGTGTGCGACGCCGGGCTGTGCCGCTGCGCCAGCTCCGCGGGCTGCTGCAAGGCCGGCGACGACGCCCAATGCGAGGAGTTCGGCTACAAGTGCGCGCCTCCCCCGGCCGGCTCCCCGGGCGCCGGCAATACCTGCCGCGCCTCCTACCCCCACGGCCTCTCCGGCATCCGCGTCTACAAGGACTCCCACGACCGCTGGGTCCGCTCACGCACCATCTGGAACCAGCACGCCTATGCCGTCACCCACGTCAACGAAGACGGCACCATCCCCAAGACCAGCGACTGGAAGAACAACTGGACCCAGCCCGGCCTGAACAACTTCCGACAGAACGTCCCCGGCGAGGCCGACGGCAAGGACATCGGCGACGCCACCGCCTCCGTCGGCAGCCACTTCTCCTGCGTCGCAGGCGGCGCTCAGTTCAACGTCCCCGTCTGCAATCGCGGCACCGGCCCCATCGGCGCCGGCCTCGTCGTCGGATTCTACCTCGGCTCCGAGAAGCTCTGCGACGCCGTCACCCAGGTCCCCATCCAAGTCGGCCAGTGCATCGAGGTCGGCTGCACCTGGGCCTCCCCCCCCTCCGGCCCCAACTCCGCCGCCTCCGTCACCGTCGTCCCCAACGACGGCTCCGGCTTCGAGGAGTGCATCCACGACAACAACGAAGGCCTCATCACCGGCGTCTTCTGCCAGGACGTCCGCTGAGATCCCTGCCCCCGGGCGGCAATCCTTCTGCTAGATTGCCGCCCCATGAGCTGCTGCTTCACGCCCCGCGAAGTCTCCGGTTCCCCCTCCACAGGCCGCACCGCCAACCTCAAGCGACAGTACCTCGACGCCCCCCTGATGGTGGACATCGAGTACATCCGGCTGCTCACACAATCCCATCGTCGCACCGACGGCATGGAGACCCTCGAGCGGCGCGCCGAGGATCACGCGTACGCCCTGGAGCGCATGACTCCGGTGATTCATGAGCATGAGACGATCGTGGGGCACAAGACGCGCTACGTGCGCGGCGCGGTGCTGTACGCCAACTACGCGGCAGGGCCCTTCCTCCGCGAGATGCGCAAGCAGGAGCAGGACGCCCAGCAGAAGCACGCCGAGCAGGGCACCGGCGGCGGAATCGCCGAAACTCTCGCCCGCGCCAAGGATCAGGGCCTCACCATCCTCTCCGGCAAGTTCCTCCTCTCCCCCGCCGACCTCGAGGAGTTCCGCGGCCTGTGCGAATACTGGGAGGACAAGTGCCTCATGGAGGTCGCCGACCGGCTCTGGATGAAGGAGTTCCCCGAGGCGCACCGCATCCAGACCGGCTGGACCATCGGCTTGTACACCGCTCCCCACGACCCCTGCCCCGAGGGTCGCCTGGTGCTCGACTACGAGACCGCGCTGCAGCGCGGATACCTCGACATCCTGCGCGAGCTCGACGAGCGAATCCTGTCGTTCCGGCCGGGATCCATCGAGAGCGCCTCGGCGCTGCACTTCTGGCGCGCCGCGCGCCGCTCCCTGCAGGGCGCCCTCGCGTTCGCGGAGCGCTATGCACAAGAGGCCGAGCGGGTCGCCCGCGGCTGCGACGACCTCGTGCGACGCGACGAGCTCCTGCGGATCGCGGAGACCTGCCGTCGGGTGCCCGCTCATCCTCCGCGCACGTTCCGCGAGGCGGTGCAGGCGTATTGGTTCACCTACCTGCTCGGCCACCTCGAGGGCTCCCACCTCGGCTACTCCCCCGGACGCCTCGATCAGGTGCTCTTCCCCTACTATCAGGGCGATTCCACCATCTCCTTCGACGCCGCCGTGGAGCTGTTCGAGGAGCTGTTCGTCAAGATGACGCGCATCGAGTACTGCGCGAGCATGAGCTGGCAGGGCCTCGGCCACGGCAACCTGTTCCAGAACTGCATCCTCGGCGGTGTCGACGAGCACGGCCAGCCCGCCGACAACGAGCTCTCGATTGCCATCCTCCAGGCCCAGATCAACATGCAGATGACCCAGCCGACCCTGTCGGTCTGGTACGATGATTCGCTCTCCGAACGTTTCCTCTCCAAGGCCGCAGAGTGCGTCAAGACCGGTGTCGGCTACCCCGCCTTCTTCAACCAGAAAACCTACGTCGAACACGAACGCGCCGTCAGCGGATTGCCCCTCGAAACCATCCGCAAACACGCCGCCATGGGCGGCTGCACCGAACCCACCCTCCAGGGCATGGCCTACGGCGTCGTCCAGGCTGGCTTCGTCAACCACGGCAAGCTCCTCGACCTCACCTTCCACGACGGACTCGACCCTGTCACTGGCACGCAAGTCTTCCCCCCGCGAAGCCCCGTCTCCTACGATGACCTCGAGGCCTCCTACGTCGACAAAATGCACTCCGCAGTCCGCGTCTGGCAGCAGTATTGGAACTACGTCATGGCCGCCCACCGCCAGACCGTTCCCCTCGTCTTCTGCTCCGTCTTCGTCCGCGACTGCATCGGCCGCGGCAAGTGCATGGATGACGGCGGCGCTCTGGTCAACGGCACCCCCACCACCCTGTCGTCGGGAATGGTCAACGTCGCCAACTCCCTCCGAGCCGCGCGCAAGCTGTGCTTCGAGGACCGCGCGTGCACCTTCGACGAGCTCCGCCAGGCCCTCGCCGACGACTGGAAGGGGCACGAGGCGCTGCGCAAGAAGGCGCTGCAGGCGCCCAAGTGGGGCAATGACGACGACTCCGTGGACGGCATCTTCCTGCGTCTGTTCGACGATTACGTCGGCTGGGTCCAGGGGCAGGACAACTACCTCGGAAAACCCTACGACCCCTCGATGCTCGCGATCTCCACACCGGTGCCCTTCGGCAAGGTCTGCGGTGCATTCCCCGACGGACGCCTCGCGACCCAGCCCCTGGCCGACGGCGTCACCTCCCCCTTCCCCGGCACCGATGAGCTCGGCCCCACCGCCGTCATCCGCTCCTCCTCCAAGGTCGATCACACCCGCATCCGCGGCGGCCTGCTCAACCTCAAGTTCCACCCCTCCGCCCTCCAGGGCGAAACCGGCTCCAAGAACCTCCTCACCCTCGTCAAAACCTACTTCGACCGCCCGGGGTTCCACGTCCAGTTCAACGTCGTGGACTCCAACATGCTCCGCGACGCCCAGGCAAATCCCGACCGGTATCGCGATCTCGTCGTCCGCGTCGCCGGCTTCTCCGCCTACTGGGTCGAAATGAGCAAGGCCCTGCAGGACCAGGTCATCTGGCGCACGGAGCACAGCTTGTGACGACCGGCCTCGTCTTCGACATCCAGCACTACGCGGTTCACGACGGCCCCGGAATCAGGACCCTCGTCTTCCTCAAGGGCTGCCCCCTGCGCTGCGTCTGGTGCTGCAACCCCGAGTCCCAGGAGCCCGGACCCGAGCTGCGCCACGCTTCCGCCCGGTGCCGCACCTGCCACCGCTGCGTCGAGCTCTGCCCCCATCGCGCCGTCTCCCAGGGCCCCCTATTCGAACGATCCCTCTGCGCCCGGTGCGACGATCGCCCGTGCGTCGACGGGTGCTTCGAAAGCGCCCTCGCGGTGAGCGGTCGCCGGATGACCGCCGCACAGGTGATCGACCGCGTCGCGGCCGACCTCGACTTCTACCGCAACTCCGGCGGAGGCGTCACCGTCTCCGGCGGAGAGCCGTTCAGCCAGCGCTCGTTCCTGCTCGCGATTCTCGAGGGGTGTCACGATCTCGGTATCCACACTGCCGTGGAGACCTGCGGCCACGCGCCCTCGCCCCGTCTCATCGAGGCCGAGCCGCTCATCGACCTGTTCCTGTTCGACCTCAAGCTCGCGGATCCGTCGGCGCACGCCCGGCTCACCGGCCAGGACAACTCCCTGGTGATTGGGAATCTACGATTGCTCGCGAGGCGCTGTCCCCGGAAGCTCGCGGTGCGGATGCCGGTGATCCCGGGCTGCACGGACTCCGACGAAAACGTGGCCGGGATCGCCAGGCTCCTGCGCGAAACGGGAATCCACAGCATCGAGCTGCAGCCGTATCACTCCCTCGGAGGATTCAAGTATACCGAGCTCGGCAAGCCGATCCCCTTCGAGGGGAATCTCGATGCGCCCGCGCTCGCTCGCGTGAGAGAGGGCTTCCTGCGGGCGGGGATTACCGTCGTGTCGCGGCCCTGACGCTTCGCGCTGGCAGGGTGTCGCAGGTCTAAAGCACCGTCTCTTCGCAGCGAGTAGTCATGCGAGCATTCCTCCTTGCGTTCCCCCTCCTTCGGCGCTGTCATACGCTTGGTCGCGAATCTCCCCCCCGCGAACCATCGCCCCAACTCGCCCCACCGCTGCTTGCCGGCTCTCCTACTCCCTCACCTGCAGCTCCACCCGGCGCTGCAGACTCCCCCCCTCCACTTTCACCCTCGCGATCTCCGCGCCATTCTGACGCACCGACGCGGTGCCCGGCCCGATCACCGACAACCTCGCACCGCTGCCCTGCACTTGCGCGCACGGCGCCAGCCCGCACGCCCCAAGCTCCACCCCGTTCCAGAAGTACGTCAGCGGTCCCTGCCACGTAACCGCCACCTGCTCCACCGCGTAACGCAGCCCCGACGCCTCCCGGAACTCTCCATCGGCCCCCAGGAAAACGCGCACCACCCGGTCGTCTCCCACCGAGGCCGCGTCGGGCACCGCGGGCGATCCCCGGAACACCGTCACGACCCCGTCCGGCAGCATCGGCACCACGGCGCCGGCGCGCGCGTACACGGGAATCTCCCCCACCCCGGCCTGCGCCTCGATCGTCGCAGGCCCCGTGCTCACGCCGTCCCCCTCCCACGCGTACCAGCGCCCCGCCGGCAGGTACACCTCACGGCTCGTCGCTCCCTCCTTCTGCACCGGCGCGACCAGGATCCCATCTCCCACCATCACCTGATCCGTGATCGGCCACACCGTTGCATCCTCGGGATACTGCAGAGCCATCCCGCGCCAGATGGGAAGGCCAGAGTCCGACGCCGTCTTCGCCAACCCCTCCCACACCGGCAGCAACGCCATGTGCAGCCGCGAATACCTGCGGAAGTGCGCCGTGGTCTCCGCGTCCCTGTCCCATGCCCAGTTGTCGTTGGGGTAGTTTCCGTGATGCGTCCGCATCACCGGCGTCCACGCCCCCAGGCTCGTCCACCGGAAGAATACCTCCTTCGTCGAGGGACTCACCGTCGTGCTGTTGTATCCCGCAATGTCGTGCCCGTACGTCGATATCCCCACCAACCCGAGCCCGACCCCGATCGGAATCAACACCGGCATCCCGTCGTCCACGTCGAGGTTCGTCTTCTGATCCCCCGCCCAGATCACGTCCGCCAACCCCGGCGTGCCGAACCACCCGGCGCGGGCGAAAAACAGCCTCGGACTGCCATCCTTCACCGAGTCGATCGCCTCGCGGCTGAGCTCTTGCCACAGCACCGGATACCGGTTGTGCAGCTCCAGCCCGCTCCCGCCCGTCAACACCGCATCCGTCGGCAGCCACTCCCCGAAGTCCGTCATCCACCCGTCTACGCCCTGCGCCAACGCGCTCTTCATCTTCCCGAGCGCCCACGCACGCGCCCCAGGATGCGTCACGTCGAGCATCGAAGCAGAATCGACGATCGTCGCCGCCTGGAACGTATACGGCTCCCCGTTGCCGTCGCGGATCAACCACCCCTGCGACGCCGTCTCCGACCACGCCTTGCTCCCCTCGAAGACGAACGGGTTGAAGTAGGCGAAGAACGCATAGCCCATCTGGTGCAGGCTCGCGGTCATTCCCGTCAGGTCCGGGTACAGCTCCGGATCGACCTCCCACTCCTCCTTCAGATCGTACGACCCCATCATCGACACGGAACCGCCGCGCCAATCCTCGGTCCAGATCACGCTCGACGGGATCCCCTCCGCCCGCGCGGTCTGCGCGACTCCCAGCACCGATGCCGGACCGTGGAGCGCGTCGAGCCATGGCGCAAAGGCCAGCACCGGCGGCCTCCTCGGACGCCCGAACTGCGCAGTCGCCCGCTCGATCGCCCGCGCCGGCTCCGGTCCGTCGAACAGGTGGATCGTCAATGGAACGTCCACCTCCACTCTCGCCTCCGACGGCTGCTCCGAACACAGCGCAAATACCGCACGACCGTCGGTCTCCGCCGTCAGCATGTACCCGCGGCGCGACAGGTACTGCGGTATCGGCATGTGGCTCGAGTGCCTGCGCCCCGCCAGGTACCAGAGCATGTCGTCGTACGTGTCCGTCTCGATCTTGCCGATCCCCTCCTCCTGCACCCACGACGCCACCGTCTGCCCACGGTGATCCACATCCCAGGTCTGCGCCCCGAATCCCGCGAAGTGATCCTCCGCGTCACACGCGAATCCCCACGACAGGCGACGCTCCGGCCCGTCGCCAGGCTCCACCGCCACGGCAAGGTGCCCCGCCTCCGGCGACCGGACCACCAACCGAGCCAGCAACGCCCCTTGCGAATCCGCCAGCTCGATCCGCTTGCCGCCGGTCAACGCCAGTTCCGTTACCTGCGTCGCCCCGCGCCAGGCCCCCAATCCCACCGTGTCCGGCTTGAACGAGCCGAACATCATGGCGTAGTTCGTGACCTGCTCGCGCACCGCGAACCCCGCACGTGGCGGATTCCCAAGCTCTCCCGCAGGCGCCCCGAGCCCGTCGATCAGTACCCGGCCGTCCGGCGCCCTCACCACCACCCGACCACCACTCACGTCCACCGCGAAGCCGTGCAGAGGATCGGGATCCCCCTCACTCGTGGCATCCCCGGGCGACGCCCCCGCGTCCGCCTCCGATTGCCCCCCATCTGTCGCCGAATCCGCCGTGGTCCCGTCTGCCGACGCGTCCCCACCACCGTCGTCCGCCGAGGCATCCTGCGGTGCGGGTGCAACGTCGCGCGGCTCGTCACTCGACGAGCACGCGGCACAGACCGCCGCGATCAGCGGCACCATCCAGGGACGAGAAGCCATCGGGGCGCTCCGCGCTCTCAGCGCTCGAACACCTTGGCGAGATCGCTCATGCGCACGTACACCACCGGACCCTTGTCCTGTGACGCCAGGTACTGCTCGTAGTGCGTGAGCGCGGTGTGAAGACGGGACTTGTACGATGAGGAGAAGTTCGGCGGGTGATAGCCAATCGAAACGACCCGTGGGACTACCAGCGCCGCACCGTCCCAGTTCTTCTCGAACACCTCGATCATCTCCTGCCCGGTCACGTAGTCCACCAGCAGGCCGTTGTCCGGCACCTCGAGGACCGGAACCGTGGGCTCGCTCGACTCGAGGATGTCGGTCTCCGACGGATAGTACGGCTGGCTCGTGTCGTTGATCGTGATCCAATGCTCCTTCACCCAGTCGTACAGCAGCGCGCCCGGATATCCCTCCCACTCCTCCAATCGCCGCCAGTTCGCCGGACTGCCGTCGGCCACGAACCCCTTGGCCGCCAGCGCCTCCAGCGTGTGGATCTGCATCGTCCACCCGCCCGCGCGGAATGCCGTCGGGCGGCCCAGACCATGCTCCTCGAACAGCTCCACGCCTCGGTCCAGCAGCGTCTCCATCTCCTCGCGCGAATACGCCCCGAGCACCACCGTGTAGCCGGTCGTGTCGCCGTCGGCTCCGCCGTTCTTGTACGCGAACGACGGCTCGTGACGGCACTCGACACCGGCAGACTCCACGAAGCTGCACCACGGGTGGATGTGCATCCCGATCTCGTCGCCGTGGTCCTCGCGCATCTTCCGGACCCAGCTCGACAGCACCTCCGCTCGCTCCGCCGTCACCCCCGGATCGGTGAACGTGTACGGCCCCACGAAGTGCGTGATCACCAGCTCCGGGTGCTCCGCATGCAGGCTCTCCTGCAGCGCCAGCTTGTCGTCGCCGTTGTCCGGATCGTCCCAGTCGTTGGTCATCGACACGTACAGCGGCTGCGACCTCCGGAATGCCAGTTCCGCGAATGCTTCTCCCGCGCCGTCCGCGGCCAGCAGGATCCGATGCTCGCCCGCTTCCACCTTGCGCAAATCCACCTGCCCGCGGAACGTGACCCCGTCGCGCTCCAGACGCACCCCGGCTGCGTCGTCGAGCCACAGGTCCACGTACCTCGTCCCTTCCGGCGCCGTCACCTTCAGCTCCAACGCGTCGTGGCCCTTCGTCACCTCATTGCCAATCAGCGTCCACGCCCGCGCTCCCTCGATGTGGAATCCCAACGCCTCCGGATTGTCGCCCTTGACCGGAGCCGCAGGGGCCGAAGCCACCGGGGAGGGGTCGCCCTGCAGCGCAGGGTCGGCAGGCGAGGAGCCGCACGCGACGAGCAGTGTCGCCAGGACGGCGGGGAGGATCTGACGCGAAGGGAAGAAGGAAGCTTGACGCACGGACGAAAGGCTAGGCCGGGGTCGCCCCCGGGTCAATCCGTGAACCCAGGGCGAACGTGCCGAGCACCGAATACGTCGATCCCCGTGGCGACAGCGTGCTCTGCATCAGCACGAACGCGTCGACCACGCTCACGGCGACCGGTCCCACCTGCTGCGTCTCGAGCAGCCGCGCAGCTTCGCGCTCCGCCGCGGGCCCCTTGACCCGCGCCAGCGTCAGATGCGCCTTGAACGGACGCTCCTCCAGCTCGAATCCCACCGATCGCAGCTCGCGACCGAGGCGCGCAGCAAGCACTCCCAGCTCGTTGCCCCCGCGGGTCGCTCCGACCCAGATCACACGAGGCGCCTTGTGCCCAGGGAATCCGCCGATCCCACTCAGCTCGAGGGCGAACCGCATGCTCCCGGGCAGCGCGCGACTCGCTGCCTCCTTCACCTCCGGAAGCAGGACTTCGTCGATCTCGCCAAGGAACTGCAACGTGTAGTGCAGCTGATCCGCAGACACCCATCGAAACCCCGGATCCCCCCAGCGCTTGCGCAACACCTTCTGGAGCTCCGTGACCGCACGAATCGCGTCGGGGGCAATGCGTACCGCGAAAAACAGCCGCATCGCTACTGCTCGCACACGAAGGTCAACGTCACGGTCTGGGCGCCTTCCACCAGCGCAGACTCGAACGTGGCCTGGCACGCCGACGACGCCGGATCCAACGAGGCATTGGTGAGCAGGTCGCCATTCCAGGCCCCAGTGCCTCCGTGGGACTGATAGCCGCGCGCTCCCGCCACCGCGATGTCGTAGTCCCCAGGCATCGCGCTGCGAGGACGCACGCAGCCGCACGTTCCGCAGGCCAACAGCTCGAACCACTCTCCGCTCCACTCGAAGGTATGCTGGTCCCCCGGCGCCAGACGTCGGACGATCGGCGGCGCGGCGTCACAATCCATGCACTCGCACCCCTCGTCGCACAGCATGCGGCACCCGCGGGTCATCGCCAGGTGCTGCCCCTGGTGCTCGATGTCCAGCTCGGGCCGCTGCCCCACCCAGGCGAAGTACACCGGCGCGGAAGTCGGGTTGCGCAGCACGAAGGTCACGGGCCCTGCGGGCGCCATCGGGGAGACATTCTCGCTCACGTTGCCGGTGCACGCCGATACGCACGCGACGATCAAGCCGATGGACAAACGCTTCATGCACCCAGAGGTAGCGGGATCGCCCTCGCGCCGCAACCCGCGCCGAGATGCGGCGTCGCCGCCCGAGACTGCGGCCACCTCGCGTGCCGTCACAGCCGTCCGTACCGGCCCAGATACTCCTCCACCGGGAGCTTCCTGCGCGTGTTGTCCGATGACATGTAACGGATCTTGCCGAACACCGGCCGCTCCGGCCCCCAGGCGCGATCGTAGCGCCCCAGCACCCAGCCTATACCATTGTACGAGTTCGGATCCCGTCCGTCGAGCGCGTACTTGTCGTTGAGATGTATCATCGCCCGCATCGCCTCCTGCGGCGATACGCTCCACTCGAGAATCTTCTTGCCCCAAAGCATCCTCAAGTAGTTGTGCATCCGCCCCTCGCTCACGAGCTGCCGCTGCGCTGCGTTCCACAACCCGTCGTGCGTTCGCGCGTTCTCCAGCTCCTCGATCCCATACAGGTGCTGCCGTCGATCTCCCGCGTGCTCCCGCAGCGTCTGCCGCGCCCAGCCCGGCAACGACTCGTAGCGATCGTGATCCGCGCGGTGCCACGCCATGTTGAATCCCACCTCCCGCCACGTCACCACCTGATCCAGGAATGCCTCGGCGTCCGCCGACAACCCCCACCACCCCTCCCGCTTGCCCGCCGCCGCCCCCCCCACCCGCTCCGGCGTCCAGTCCTCTCGCTCGAGTATCGCCCTCACGATCGCGTGCACAGAAACGTGGCCGAAGTGAATCCACGGAGAAAGCCCGCTCGTACCTTCTTCGTCGGGTGCGTTGCGCAGCTCGCAGTAGCTCGACAGGCGATTGCGCAGGAATCCCTCCAGCCTCGCCTCCCCTTCGTCGGAGCCCCCCACGAGCTGCACCGGCTCCACGCCGTGATCGATTGGAATCGAGTCGAATCCCGAAGGCGCATCGAGCAGCGCTCCCGGATCGGCTGCCGGCCACCTCGCCGTGACCTCCTCGGGCAGCCCCTCCAGCAGCGGCAGCCCGGCCTGCCCCAAAGGGTCCTCCTCGGGAAGGCACTCCAGATGCCGGAGCAGGTTCTTGTGCAGGAATCGACGAAACGCGTGCGCGGTCGTGAACGCCTCCGGCGCGGCCCGCAGGGGGAGCAGGCCGCACGAGTCCACCTGATCCAGACGCACCGGGAGCCGTGGAGCGATACGATCGACCATCCGCGGCAGAAAGAACGACGGGAACTCGTCGGTGACGACCGCGCACGCGCTCGACGCGAGGGTCTCCACCATGCCTCTGCCGGCACCGGGCCCCGGCTCCACGTACGGGTAGTAGATCGCCGAGCCAGACCGTCGCACCCGAGCGGAGTTGCACGCCATCCCCTCCACCACGAACCGATGGAGGCGATCGCTGGCGTGCGCATACCCGCACCCGAGCGCTTCGAGCACGATCAGCGGCTTGCCCAGCTCCCGCGCCAGCGCGACCGCGTGCTGCAGCGCGAAGCTCCACGAGGTGCGACGCGCGGCGATCATCCAATACAGCACGTACGCGCCCTCCGCTCGCATCGGTTCGTCGTTGCGAGTCCGGACTCGGATCGATGGCACCGGCTGGATCATGGCCGCTCATACCATGGATTCCGCTGACGGAGGAGCCCGGGGCCGGCGCACGTCGGTGCTCGACGCGACGGGCCAATCTCGCTACCATCGGACCATGAATCGCTCCCGCCCGCTCTTTGGATTCGCCGCTTTCGCGGTGGCCTGCGCTCTTCCCTGCGTCGCTCTCGTCGGATGCGAGGACGGCTCCTCCGCCGACACCGAGGACCCGGGCGAGCAAGGCGGCAACGGTGGAGAAGCGGGCGCCGGGTTGGGCGGAGCTTCGGGCAAGGGCGGGACCGCCGGGGCCTCCGGCAAGGCCGGCTCCTCCCAGGGAGGCAGCGCCGGCAAGGACGCCGGCGTGGATTCGGGCGACGCGGCCAAGGACGCTTCGTCCGACGAATCCATCGCTCCCGAGGCCCAGACCGAGGCCGGCTCGCCCGATCCGTTGACCCTCCTCAACCACCCCTGCAACGACCCGATCGCAACCTTCTACGACCCGATCCCCTCGCTGCCCGCCTGGGACTCGAGCAAGCGCGGCGAGATCGTCCGGTGCGCCGTCGAACGCTGGGTCCCCGCTTCCGAGATCCAGGCCGCCATGGTCCAGCTCGGCTACAAAGGCGCTCCCCTCACCAGCGGCGCCCGCGTCGTACGCTTCGCCTACAGAACCGAACGCCTGTCCAACCTCAACGGCGTCGTCGTCGATGGCATCAGCGCTGCCCTCGCCTTGCTGCCAGATCATCCGCGCGCGTCGTCCGCGGCCCAGCCCCTCGTCGTGGCCGCTCACGGCTCCATCGGCATCGCGGATAAGTGCGCGCCCAGCCGTGACGACATCGTGGCGCTCGGGACTCACCTCGACGATGCGCACTCTCTGATGCTGCCTCTGGTGGGCAAGGGGTGGACCGTGGTGGCCCCGGACTACGCCGGATTCGGCTTCGGCGCCACCACGGCGTGGTCCCTCGCGGAAGACGAGGCGCACTCGGTCCTCGACTCGACCCGCGCCATGGGAAAGCTCCTCAAGCAAGGCTCCCTCAGCGGCAAGGTCGTCGTCGTCGGCCACTCCCAGGGCGGCCACGCCACCCTCGCAACTCATGCCTTCCACAAGAGCTACGGACTCGATGGAACCCTCGTCGGCGTCGCCGCCATGGCCCCCCTGTGGATGAACAACGGCGCCTGGGGCGCGGCGCTCTCGCCGCTCGTCGGCTTGAACACTACCGACGACAAGGGAACCCTCGCCTACTCCGTCGATTACTTCTACGGCCATGGAGAGCTGTACGACGGTCCCGGGCACGGCCTCGACCCGTTCGAGGACGGCGTGAAGGACCTGGTCAAGGAGATCTTCACCACCGAGTGCCTCCGCGATGCCGAGGATCGGATGGTGGAGTTGGGAAACAAGCCCGGGAGCTTCTACTCTTTCGGCTTCCAGAGCGGAGTCAGCACCTGCGTCATCAGCGGCGTCTGCATGGGCGACAACGCCGACAAGTGGATGCCCCGCTTCAAGGCCGATCGGCCTTCCATCGACCCCCATGGCCCCCCCATCGTGGTCTGGGCCGGCGGACTCGACTCCTCCATCACCCCAGGCCGCATCCAGTGCATGCTCGAACGCTTCGACGCCAACCTCGCCGCGGCCACCGATCCCACGACCACCATCCGCGTCTGCGCCGACCCCACCGCGGTGCACTCGGGCTTCGTGGGCGATCGACCCGACCTGTCCGACGGCATCACGCGA
>JAKLDZ010000123.1 GCA_022703255.1 Myxococcota bacterium
CTCTTCGCCCAACGCGTCGTGCTTCCGGTGCCCAAGGTGAACCCCGCCGAGACCTCCCTCAATGAGCTGGCCAAGGACATGGTGCAGTCGCCCATCATCACGGGCCACCTGCGCCAGCTCGACCTGGCCGACTACGTGGACGTCAACCTCGCCGTGGGAGCCGTACCCAAGGTCTTCGTCAACGAGGCGATGATCTCGGTGCACTCCAAGAAGTTCGCGCGCAGGCGTCTGACCCCGGACAGGGACGACATCCGCGGCGACGGTCCCAACGCCAGCCTGGGCTGGTCGTTGTCGGTGGGGACCGCCTCCCTGCCGCCTCTGTACTACTACGCGGTCGAAGGCGGCAATCGATTCGCCTTCAAGGCCCAGCTGCAATGGGGGCCGCTCAGCGCGTTCGTGCGCATGAACGACCCCGAATTCCTGCAGGCCTTCCCCTTCGCATACAACGCGGTCAACGCCGGAATCACCGCCGGAATCGCAGAGTAGGAGGGATGCTGCCATGAAGATGCAAACGGCGTCCGCCCCCCTGCTCCTGCTGCTGGCGAGCATTCCCTGCTTCGTGCCCGCCTGCCGCTGCTCCCAGGACCCCGAGGTCCTGTCCCACGACGCTGCGTGCGACGAGATCGGCTACTCGCTGGCCAACCGAACGGTGAACTGCGGAGAGAGCGCTCAGCGCGGCAACGAGGTCTTCGAGGAGTTCACGTCGTCGTTCTCGTGCAACGCGGCCGAGCCCGCGGCCGACGCGGCCAAGGACGCGTCGGGGTCCTTCGTGTCGATCCTGGACTGTGCCGAGGCCATGCTCTTGGTCTCGTGCGACCTGCTCGTGGGCCCTGGGGCCTCGCTGCGCGCGGCGCTCGAGTCTTCCCCCGCGTGCATCAACGCGATCGCGTCCCAGGACGGCGGGAGCCTGGTCGCTCCCTGCGAGTCCGAGAGTCTGACCCGCTGCGGCGACGAGTGCGTGAACCTCGACGGGGACGATGACCACTGCGGGGCCTGCGACCACAGGTGTCCGGGGGACAAGAGCCTCCACTATGCAGGCGACTGCAAGAGCGGCGTCTGCACGATCATGTGCCTCGATTCCCACCTCGACTGCGACAACGACGCAGCGAACGGCTGCGAGGTCAACCGGCTCGAAGACATCGACAACTGCGCGGGCTGCGGGGTCAAGTGCGCTCCGCCGTCGTACCCCGGCCAGCAGGTCAAGTGCGAGCAGGGCTTCTGCGTGTATCCTTGCGACGCGACCCACCTCGACTGCGATGCGGACCCCTTCACGGGCTGCGAGATCGCGGTCGGCCCCGACAACTGCTTCCTGTGTGGCTACGAGTGCACCAAGGGCGGCCTGTTCATGAGCGAATGCGTCGTCGACGCCGGAGGCTGCGTCACCCAGGGTTCCTGCACGACTGGCACCTTGAACTGCGATGCTGTCCTCGACTGCGAGACGACGTATTCGGTGCTGCACTGCGGACTCTGCAACAAGGCTTGTCCCGCGGGCGCCAATGCCGATCCCCGCTGCACCGACGGTGTCTGCGCGCTCGAGTGCCTGCCCGGCTTCCTCGACTGCAACGCCGAGAGCACCGACGGCTGCGAGACCGAGGCGTCGGCCTGCCCGTGATCCGCGGAGTAGCGGAGCAGGGACCGGCCGGAAGAGCCGTGGTGCGCGAGCGAGCGGCGCTTGCGTTCGAGGCCACCTGCGGGCGGCGACCTCATCACGCCTCGTCGCGGGCTGGGTCGGAAGGGGGCAGGCGCAGCTCGGGGTTCTTCGGCGCCGCGCCCCGGGACGCGCGCGCTACAGGCACTTCTCTTCTTCGCACTTGCCGGAGCAGCAGTCACCGCCGTTGAGGCACATGTCGTCGGCGCCAAAGCAGGCCGGAGGCTGATAATCAGTGGCCTGCGGCATGGCCGCCTGTGCGGCCGCGGTCATCATCGGTTCGGCCTTGTCCGGCGTCTCGCATCCTCCGAGCATCATCGCGATCGCCAGCGCACCCAGAACGCTCATTCGGCTCTTCATGGCCTTGCTCCTTGTCCTGGTCGAGACTGCAACGCGCGTGCCTTCCTCGATACGGTCGCTCATGGTCACGGAGGCTGGACGTGACCGCGCACTGTCAGGATCGGTTCACGAGCCCCCGGTGTCACCGGGCCATGCTCCGAGGTTCGTCGGAGCCGCGAGGTCGCCCCGCCCGCGCGTGCCGCCCCGCGCGGCAAATGCGCAGGCGTGGTATCGTGCGTCGATGGCGGGAGGCACACGATGAACGGCTCACCTGGGGGTTCCCTCGGGAAGCTGATCGACGGGCGCTTCCGCCTGGTGCGTCTGGCTGCGCGAGGGGGGACGGCGGACGTGTTCGAGGCGGAGGATCGGGTCGCCGGCGGGAGGGTGGCGGTGAAGATCCTGCGGGAAGTGGAGGGCGACTGGCGGGAGCGTTTCGGGCTGGAGGCCGAGGCGCTCAGCCAGCTCTCGCACCCAGCGATTGTCCGGTTCGTTGCGCACGGCGTCGTAGCGGAGGGGCTTCCCTACCTCGCAACGGAGTGGTTGGAGGGCGAGACGTTACGGGAGCGGTTACGCAGGGGGAAGGTTCCCGAGGGGGAGAGTCTCGCGCTGCTGGCGTGGATTTGCGATGGGCTGGCGGTAGCTCACGACCGCGGGCTCATCCACAGGGACATCAAGCCGGGGAACATCGTGCTGACGTCGGATCCGGCAGCGCCGGCCCGGCTCATCGACTTCGGTCTGATCCGAAGGCGTTCGGCTCCTGCGCGGACGCTTGGCGGGTTGCTGCTCGGGACGGCGGGTTACATGTCGCCGGAGCAGATCCGCGCGGCGAGCAAGGTGGATGCGAGGAGCGACGTCTTCTCCCTGGGCTGCGTGTTGTTCGAGTGTCTCACCGGGGTTGCGCCGTACCGCAGCGACGACCTGATCGGGATGATCGGCAAGGTGCTCTTCGGTGACACGCCGCGGGTGTCGGAGCACGATCCCGAGGTGACCGAGGGGGTGGAGGCGATCGTCGCGCGCATGATGCACGCCTCGCCGGAGTCGCGTCCGGCGAATGCGCGACAGGTTGCGTCGCTGCTTCGCGGGGGGTCACCGGAAGCGTCCGCAGAGGTCGCGCAGGACGTCGCGAGCATGGGCATCACGAACCGCGAGAGAAGGATTCTGTGCGCGGTGCTGGCCGGCGAGGGGCGCGAGGGGGTGTCGCGTCTGGACGTCGCACCGGAGCAAGACGATGCGACGATGGTGTCGGCGCTGCTTCCGGTGGGGATTCTCGAAGAGATCGTGGAGCCCTACGGCGGGGTTGTGGAGCTGCTGGGGCGGGGGTTGGCGTTGGTGTCGCTGCGGGGCTCGCCGGGCAACATGGATCACGCTGCGCATGCGGCGCGGTGTGCGCTCGAGCTGCGTGCTCAGATGCCGGTGGTGCCGATCGTGCTCGTATCGGGCCGCTCGGACCCCGGGGCTCCTCTCGCGGTGGGAGAGATGTTCGACCGCGGGGCGAGGATGATTCGGGCGCTGGCGGGGGCGCCGTCCACGCTGGTGCAGACAGGGATCCGCGTGGACGAGGTAACGGAAGGGTTGCTCGGGTCACGGTTCGAGGTGGTGGGGGATTCGCTCGGGTTGTTGCTCCGCAAGGAGGTTCGGCAGCATTCCGGGCGGCGTGCTCTGCTCGGCAAGGCGACCCCGTGCGTCGGACGGGAGCGCGAGATGGCGTTCCTGGAGGGTGTGTGGGCGGAGTGTCTCGCCGAGCCGCGCTCCCGCTTTGCGGTGATCAGCGGCCCCGCGGGGCTCGGCAAGTCGAGGTTGCGCAGCGAGATGGCGGCGCGGCTGCGCACCGCGCATCCGACTGCACAGCAGTGGATGGCGGAGTCCGATCCACGTCGGGCAGGTTCCGCGCTTGCGACCTTCCGGGCCCTGTTGAGCGGCACCGCCGGGTTGGCCGCGGCGGAGACGGACACGGCCCGAATGCAGCGGCTGGCCTCGCGCGTGAGACGGCGCGTTTCCAAGGCCGATGCTCCCCGCGTCACGGCGTTCCTCGCCGAGGCCGCTGGGCTCCGCTGCTCCGACGATGAGGGCGTCGAGCTCCGCGCCGCGCGCTCGAACCCCTCCCTGATGGGTGACCAGATCGAGCGCGCCTGGCTCGACTTCGTCGCCGCCGAGTGCCGCCACCAGCCCACGATCCTCATCCTCGACGACGCCCAGTGGGCCGATGAAGCGAGCCTGCGTCTCGTCGCCGCAGCGATCCGCTCGCTGCCCACCTTGCCCCTGCTGGTGATGGCATTCGGACGACCCGAGGTGTTCCTCGCCGCCGAATCGCTGGATCTCGGGGATGCCCTCGTCCTCGAGCAACTGCACACCCTCTCCCCCGCGGCGTGCGAACGACTCGCGCGCGCCGTGCTCCCGTCCCTCGATTCCGCCTCCGCACGACGCATCGGCGAGATCGCCGGAGGAAACCCGTTCTTCCTCGAGGAGCTCGTGCGCGTGGTGGCCGGTGGAAGGAACCCGTCCGACGCGGAGACCGTCGTGGCCCTCATGCAGAGCCGACTCGAGGAGCTCCCGGCGAGCGCCCGACGCGTGCTGCGCGCCGCGAGCACCTTTGGAGAGTCCTTCCGGATCGACGGGCTGCGCCACCTGCTCGGGGACGCGGTGTCCGAGGAGTCCCTCGCGCGAGACCTGCGGATGCTGTGCGATCGCGAGCTGATCGGCCGACTCGACGACGAGGGGGAGGGGCTGGTGTTTCGTCATGCGCTCGTGCGCGACGCGTCGTATTCGATGCTCACGGAGGACGACCGCAAGCTTGCGCATCGTCTGGCGGGCGAGTGGTTGGAGCGGGAGGGGGAGCAGGACGGCTGGCTGATGGCCAATCACCATGTGGCGGCGGACGACGGAGAGCGTGCCGCGGCGTGGTTTGCGCGGGCAGCGGAGCAGGCCTCGGAGATCAACGACAACCGTCGTGCGCTCGAGTGCGCGGAGCTCGGTGTCCGTTACACGAGCGCGGATTCGCTCCGTGCCCGACTGCTGGTATTGCAGGCAGAGGCAGCGCGTTGGCTCGGTTCCCACGCGCGTGCCGCCGAGTCTGCCCGAGAGGCGGTCGCGCTGCTCGAGCCTGGCGCGGAGCTGTGGCCTCGCGCGCTGGAGGAGTCCATCCGCGCCCTGGCGCGCCTGGGAGACGGCGGAGAGGCCAGCACCCTTGCGCGGAAGCTGATCGAGTATGGAGGCAGCGTCCCGGCAACCGCTCCCCTCAGCGTCCTGTACTGCCGCGTGGCTCTCGCCGTCGTGGCGCTTGGAGAGAGCAATGCTGCACGCGACCTCATCCGTCTCGCGGAGTCCGCCTCATCCCGCGCTTCCAGGCGAGATCCGCTGCTCGATGCGTATCTCGCGCACGCCCGCGCGGTGGCCACGCTGCACGGGACCATCCACTTCGATCAGTATGCCTCTGCGCTCGAGCAGACGATCACCGCGTTTGGAGTGCTCGGGGATCTGCGTGGCGTGTCGACGCAGAGTGTCAACCTCGGCTACATCCTCACATCCATGGGCGCGCTGGAGCGCGCCGCGGAAGCGCTGGAGATGGCAATCCAGGGCGCGGAGCCCAGAAGCCTGCACCATATCGTGGCTGCCGCCCGGCACAACCTCGGCTACACCCTCGCGCTCGGCAGTGCACCGCGGGAGGGCCTGGAGCTCGAGCGACAGAGCGTAGCGGCCTTCGAGCAGCAGGGAGATCGCCGCCTCGAAGGTGCAGCCAGGGCCTACTGCGCAAGAATCCTGACCATGATGGGGCGCCTCGAAGAGGCCGAGTCCGAGGCACGCACAGGATTGTCTCTCGTTCAGCCGTTCCCCGGTACCCGGACCGGCGTGACCGCCACCCTGGCTCACGTGCTCGCGCAACGAGAGCGGTTCGATGAGGTCCTCGCGCTGCTTGAAACGTCCACGAGCGGAACCACGAAGAGCACGATCGAGGACGACGGCACGGGCAGCGTGGCCCTTGCCACGGCACTGCTCGCGACGGGGCGACGCCAGGAAGGCAGGAGCGTGGTGGCCTCGGCGTGCACCACCGTGGCGGCACGCGCGGCGACGATCGCGGATCGATCGACCCGGGAGGGCTATCTGCTCTTCGCACCCCGTGCCGCGGAGATCGCGCGGCTGGCAGGACGTCTGGCGATTCTCTACCCGGGGATCGACGACCTGGGCAACGGGATGACGTGAGCCTCGCAGCGAGCGTGGTTCACATGCGCGGGACGGGAACCCGGTATCCCACGTCACGCAGCGTGCGGGCGCGCTGCGCCGCTGCCACCACCTCCGGGCCGTCGCTTGCCAGATACCAGTGCACGCCCGCCGCCGCACCGGCGAACTGCTTGAAGAACCCCATGAACTGCTTGCCGGTGAGGGCGAGATCGTGCACTCGGGCCACGGGGAAGAGCTCGTGGTCGTGCGAGATCGAGATCTCGAGGGTGTCCCCCGGGGACACGGCGCCGGCCAGAGGTTGGCCCAGCACCTGGAGCGTAAGCCGATAGCCCTGCACGGGGCCGACTCCCTGGGTGGTCGTGGAGATCACCTTCACGCGCGCGACCACATCGGCGGATTGGGCGCGCGGAGCGAACCAGGCGTCGTAGTCAGGGTGACTCGCGTGGCCGTTGGCGAGCAGCTCGTGGTCGATGGTGTCGGCGAACTCGGTGTGCAGGGAGCCGATCCACTGCGGGGCGTTGGAGTCCACCGGAGCTTCGGCGGCGCGCGGGGGAGAAGCTGCGCAGCCGCCGAGGGCAAGGAGGCAAGCCAAGGAAGCGAGGGAAAGCAGTTGGGAGGAGGTCGACATGGCACACTCGACGGGCTGGATGCTGCCGGACAAAGACGTCCACGCCCTTTGCAGAAAGGGTGCCCGGGCGAGGAGCGTCGCAGTTCAGCGAGTTTTTTTCGAAGCTTCTGCTGAGACCGGTAGCGACCCCGCAGGAGCGAGTGTGCCAGAGCGGCACAACAGGGCCGTCGACCCGATCCCCCCGATGCCGGTGGATCGCGGGACCGAGAGACGAGGCGACGCCCTCACCTCCCGGTCGCCACCAGCCATGACAGCATCCGGTCGCCGGATCGCTGCGCCACCCAGTCCCCGATCCGTCGCGCGCACACCGCGAGGGGAGGCTGTGCGGAGGCGACGGGGGGTGGAAACTGGAGCGGCGGAGACTGGGGACACGACGCAGGCGCAGGCGCCTGCATTGCAGAGCAGGAGCAGAACGCGAACGCCAGGAGGGGGAGCAATCCGAGGGGATGTGGGGACGGGAGTGCCACCGGGGATCGTGCTACTTCCCGACGACGATCGGTCTTGCGGGGGCAACGCTGCGCTCCGACTCCTCGAACGCGAGACGGGCATGGGCTTCCGGGATTGTGACTCTTCCCGACAGCTCGAAGCGGATGGGGATCTCCATCACGTGAGGGAGGTTGCTGGCATTGGCCTTCCATCGGAGGAACAGCAATCCAGGCATGGTGCGAGCCTCGGGCACGGCGCCGGCCACGCGCACTCCCGGTGGGAGCGGGATCCTCGCGTCCACGGTGGTTTCCCTTCCAAGCGAGTGTCTCATCACCACGCGCAGCGTCGCGGGCTTGCCCACCTGCGGGGTGTCGGGCCACACCACCTCCAGCCCCACCGGACTCGTCCCTCCGTAGGGCGGTCGCGACCAGGGACGCAGCTCCTTGCGTCCCACGCGAGCCATCACCGCCGGGCCGTCGACCCAGATCTTGAGGTGCTTGTCGGACTCCCTCATGGGCAATGACACCGACGCTCCGGGCTTGAGGGTCCAGGTCACTTTCACGCCGCCTCCTTCGACGGCGACCCGGCTCTCGGTCGCTGGTTCGTCGGGAGAGGCGAGGAACGCGCGCAGCGCCGCGAGGGTGGCGAGGGAGTTGCCATATCCGCCGTAGGTGTCGCGCTGCGCCTCGAGCCATCCGAGCAGGCGGTCCGTGGGGGCCGGGCTCCTGTTTCCGAGGGTGGCCGAGCGGGCGAGGGCCGCGTAGACCAGTGCGCGCGCGCTTCGATCGGAGGCGAGCTTGCCTTCGAGAGCGACGAGTCCCGAGGGGCGCAGGCGAACGGCCTCGCGCAGGCGGTCTGCGATGGCCGCGGTCATGTGGGAGCGGTGGGGGCGCTCCGCGAGCGCCACGATCGCGCGCGCCAGGGAGACGGGGTCGCCCGCGCGGACTGCGTTGTCCACGGTCGTCGTCACGAAGGTATCCCAGCAAGCCTTGACGGCACCGCCCACGGGAGCGGGTTCGGACTCGAGCAGGTCGAGGCCCATGACGAGCGTCGGTGTTCCCTGAGGCGGACACTCCCGCGGCTTGGGCAGGCTGAGATCCTCCAGGAGCGAGCTGTCGACCTGCATCCTCGATTGCACATCGGACCAGCTCCCCTTGGCCGTGTCGATCCGATCGTAGGCGCGGACGCGACCGGAAGCTCTCCTGGCGGCGGCAATCGCGCGCTCGGCCACCGGGTCCTTCTGTCCGCCTCGCGTGAGCGCCCAACGATACAGCCGCATCGCGGCTTCCAGCGAGTGCGCTGCGCCTTCGGGGGTCTTCTGGCGGTCCGGGTCGAGCGCGCCCAGGGCTGCCAGAATCGACGGCGCGTGACCGCGTTCGAGCAGGACCATCGAGGAGGGATAGGAGGCCCCTTTGGCGGGCAGGGAGAGCTCGGTTTCTCCTTCGACCCAATAGGTATCGACCAGCTCGGTGACTTCTCCCGCGGGACGAACCTGCCAGACGACCTGGGTGGTGTCGGAGCCTGCGGGCCCGCCATTCACACTCGCACGCAGCGAGGCCTCTCCTGCAGAAGGAGCGCGGAGCCGCACCGTCGTGTGAGCCGCCCCCTGCGCCGGTACGTCCACCACCCGCGTCGCGTCCGCAGCATTCGCCAACTGCGCCACTCCGGAGGGAGCGAACCCCACGGAAGCACGCACCGCGGTCGCCGTCCGGTTCCGCAACGACACGGCGACGTCGATCTCGTCACCCGCGACCCAGGAGAGCCCCGGCTCGATCCTCGCGGACACCGGGAGGCTCACCGGCACCTCGACCTCGGTCACGGCCGGCCGCCCGCGATCGGGAATCCCGACGAGCGCGACTCCCCATGTCGTCTCGGTCTTGCCCAGCGGGATCACGAGGCGCAGGTGTCCGCGCGAGTCGGTCCTGGCGGGCGGGAGCCACGCGGTTTCACCGTCTCCACCGACGGTCGTCGCGCCCATCCTCACCTGTGGAGGCTTCGTTCGATGGCTCCCTCCGAGCCGTCCGTGACCGGAGCCGAACCCCTCTCCCGTGCCGGTACCGAGCCCCAGATGCGTCCCCGTGAACTCCTGCAGGAGCCGATCCCACGCAAACACCGTCTCTTCGGAGACCTGCATATCGAGCCGGGCGTCCACAATCCGGTCCTCGCTCATGGCCTCCGCGTAGGGGCTGTTCGAGCGCAGCACCCGATCGAACGGGCTGCGCACGTCGTCACCCGTACCCGCTTTGCCATCGGGCCCTGGAGACTGCAGCGCCCACCCCGACAGCGTGAGAAACGGCAGATTGCCATTGTGCGCGCTCTTCACGAACTGAAGGCTTCCGCCCCACGGATCGAGCAGATCGCCGGTGGATAGCTGTCCCTCGCGCACCAGTCGCCGCAGCACCGCGGGCGGGTCGCGCAGGGCCGGCTCATCGGGATCCACGTAGTGCTCGCGCACCCACGTCCGCACCTTCGCCATCGCTCGCAGCAGCTTGAGGCGCGTCACGCGTCGCGCCACGTTGTCGAAGGTCACCTGACGATCGATGCCCACCGCATCGGCCAGCGTCAGAGGCTCTCCGCCGGGCGTCACGGGCTTGTCGTCCATCGCGTCGGTCACCAGGGAGAAGAGCTCCGGGTGGAACGTCCATCCCTGTGGCCCTTTCACGCGTGCATCGCGCAGCCGCTCCGGCGATTCCGAGGACTCGAGCACAGCCCCCTCCAGCGATCGCACGATGGACGAGAACGCTTTGTTCAGGGAGGACTCCACGTCGCCAGCGGGATCCACGAAGGTCTCGTCCAACGACGAGCTCTGGCTGACGTAGGCACGTCGCACGGGGTCGAGCTTCGCGTCGCCGGAGAGGAACTTGTCGCACTCGGAATCGACGACGCCGGCGGTTCGGCACAGCTCGCGCCGCGTGTCGAGTCGATAGAGCATGTCGGAGCTGCCACCTCCTCGGGTGTCGTACACCAACGCCGCCACGGTTCCGGGCATGCCGTTGCCCTTGCCGTCGGTCAGGTCCACGTCGAGCTCGATCTGCCCTCCAGGCGCAGGTCTCCCGCCGGCGACCTTCGCCGTCAGCATCGGAAGCTCCCTCGGCAGCACGAGCAGCGCGCCGTCGGCCACTAGCGCCTTGCCATCGGTCCTCGGCGAAATCGCCTGCAGCCGCAGCTCTCCCCACGCTCCCGAAGGGATCTGAAGCTCGCCCCCCGACTCGCCGTCGGGAATCCACGCGGTGGTCCAGAGCCCCTTCGACCGATCGGTGCCGGACACGGACCAGGCGACACGGCCGCCGCCGGGCATGCGCACGCGGACCTTGTCGCCGGCCCTGGCCATGGGCGGGTCCACCGACAGCAACGCCTTGGCCTCGCGATTGACTCTCACGCACGATTCGAACGGATCCTTGCGATCTCCGAATGCCGGATTGAGCCCCACCGGAGTGACCGTCACGCGGGCGGCCACCTCTGAGGAGCAGGGACCGGCCGTGCGGAAGTTGCCGAGATCGACGGGTGTCTTCCACGACACCTCTGCAATGCCGTTGGCGTCGGTTTGCACCTCCGACTTGAGCCGATCGCCCTGCACGAGAAACGTTCCCTGCACGGGCTTGTCGTTTCCGTCCGTCGCCTGCAAGACGAGCTTCTGCTCCAGCCCCGGAACGAGCGAGTTGGACTGCGTCAGGATCCGGACCGTGGGCACGGCGGGGCCGATTTCCAGCTCTCCGGTGGACTCGATCTCCTGGCCGTCCAAGGTAGTTCGTGCCACGATCTGCACCAGGGTCTTGACGATAGGAGACACCGTGGAGGGGGTCTGGAAGGTTCCGGAGGCGATGCCGTCGGTGTTGGTGGTCACTCGGGACCACTTCGACAGATCCTGTGGAGGCCGCGTGCTCTTGAGTCCGACCCACGTGTGGACGACCTGGTTGGAGACCTCGGCACCTGCCGCATCGCGCACGCGCAGATGCCAATCGGACCGCGATCCTGCGAGGGCATAGATGCCGCGCCACCACGCCCTGACCTCGGGCTTTCCGGGCGTCTCGAGGCGCGGAGTCAACTGGATGTAGGCTCCGGTCCAACCCTTCTTCGCAGCTCCCGCCACGCGGGCCTCGAGCTTCCACGACCACGACGGCTCCTCGACTCCCGGGATGCGGACGCGCCCGACGGCGGTGCCAGCATTGTCCGTGACCAGCGGGACCATGGCGCAATCCACGCCGCCTTCGACCAGCGCCAGCTCCACCCGCGCACCGGGCACGGGCTGCTGCGTGTTGCGATTGCGCACCATCACCCAGGCAGGGATCTCCGTTCCCGGCACGACTCGCGCGTCGGGAACGACCACGCTCAGATCGTAGGGACGAGCACGCATGACCTTCAGCACGCGCGTACGCTGGTGCGCCCCCGAGCGCAGTCCGACCAGCAGGCGCAGCTCGCCGTGATCGCCATCGGGCGTCGGCAGCTCCAGGTGCACGCGGCCCGTGGCGTCCGCCGTTGCCTGCACCGGCGGCGGCGGGGGAGCCGCGCCCTTGAGCGCCGGCGAGTCGGGGTCCCACGCGGCCTCGACCGTGGCGCCTCCGAGCGCAACGAGCGTGCTGGCGGTCGGGAATCCGTAGACCATCGCCTGGATGGGAAACACGCTTCCCGGCGGCGCTTCCGAGGGAACCTGCAGGAACGCGTCGAGCCCGCGCGCGGCCGGATCCTTCCCCTCCGGAGCCGCTTCGGTCGTAGCGGAGGACAAAGCCAACAGCACAAGGGGCACCCAACCGATCCTGCGTCCACGCATGCCGAGCAGTTCAACGCAAATCCCCGTTCAGGTAAACCCCCACGCACCGCCCTTGCTCCCACGCCCCGGGCGCGCCATCGTGCGGTCCGAGCATGCCCATCGAGGTCGCGTTTCTGCACGTCCCACGCTGGTCCGCGGAGCGCCGCGAGATCATGGTCATGCCCCTCGGCCTGCCCGCCCTCGCCAACCTCCTCGCCGACCACGGCCGCTCCTGCGCCATCCTGCACCTCGGACTGGAGCGGGAAGCCGACCCAGCCTTCTCGCTCACCGCGTGGCTGCAGCTCCACCAGCCCCGCGTCGTCTGCCTCTCGCTGCACTGGCACCCCCAAACCCGCGCCGTGATCGACACCGCGGAGCGCGTCCGCATCGCCCTCCCCGATTCCCGCATCCTCGTCGGCGGCCTCACCGCCAGCGTGTTCGCACGCGAGCTCGTCGAGTCCGTTCGCTGCATCGACGGCGTCGTGCGCGGAGACGGGGAGCTCCCGTTGATCGAGGCGGCCCGTATTGCGATCGACGGACACGGCTCCTGGGAGCAGGTGCCCAATCTCGTCTGGCGCGATGCCCGGGGCGTCGTTCGCGACAACGGCCTCACGTGGGCGTTGGACGAGGCCTTCAGCGCGTCGCTGCGGCACGGCGACCTGCGACTTCTGCAGCACCTGGAAAGGTATCTCGCGCGACCCCTTTATGCGGACTTCAGCGAAGGGACCGCGGACGCCCAAGGCTACGCGGGCGCGGCGTATCTGAACGCGGGGCGCGGCTGCACTGCCTCCTGCGCTTCGTGCGGCGGTGCGTCGCAATCGCAGCGTGACACCTGCGGACGCACCGGGCTGCTGCTGTACCCGCTCGAGAAGCTCGCGCGCGACGTCCGGGAAGCGGCGCACCACGGCGCGACCACACTGCGTGTCTCGTTCGATCCGCCGGCCGCGCGGGCGCACGTCACGCGGTGGTTCGAGGCCATCGGAGCATCGGGCTGGCGGCCGCGCCTGGTCTACGACTGCTGGTATCTGCCCACGATTCCGTTGCTCGATCGGATGGCACGAACCTTCGCGCCGGAATCCCTCGTGGTGCTGTCGCCGGAGTGCGGCAGCGAGGGGCTGCGCCTGCGAATCCGCGGCCTGCCGTTCCGCAACGCCAGCCTGCTTCGAGCCGTGTGCGAGGCGGAAGCGCGAGGGCTCCGGGTCCACTGCTTCTTCTCCGCGGGGCTCCCCGGCGAGACTCCCGACCAGCTCGACGAGACAGCACGCCTCATCGAGCGGATTCGCGAGGAGACCTCCGCGGCAGTCTCGGTCTGCCCCATGTTCCTCGACCCCGGGAGCCCCCTATTCCGCGAGCCCGAGCGATGGGGAGCAAGGCTCGTGAGGAAGACGCTCGGGGACTTCTACGATTCGAAGGGAATCCCCGAGGGCCCCGGATACGAGACCGAGCACTTCGACGAGGGCGGGATTCTCGACGCGTGCCGTCGCCTGCTCGAGGTGGCCGCGGGAGCCGGGCGCGGAAGGGCTCCGGGGCAATCCCGCGAGGGTTCTCCCTCGCGCGCGCGCGCGCTGCTGGTGGGCTGGTTCCGGAGCATCGTGCCCGAGGGCGACGACGGACCGTTCGGCGGACAGGGGGGCTTCGTGGATGCCCTGGGTCCTGTGCCCTACAGCCTCGCGAATGCGTGTCTGCAGGCCTACGCGCAGGCCGATCCCGAGGACCATCAACGACCAGAGCACCCGCGGGAGGTGGCGGACGGGCACGACCCGGATGAGGAAGGGGAGCAGGAGGTAAAACTGCTCCTCGATCGCGAGGGACCAGGTGACGCTCAGGGCGGCGTTGGC
>JAKLDZ010000124.1 GCA_022703255.1 Myxococcota bacterium
CGTCGCTGCCCCACACGCTCCTGCACAACGGGCTGCCTCCCGTCTCCCGCAGCAACGCCGCCCCCTCGTGCGTCACCTGGTTGAGCCGCGGATCGCTCAGCCCCTCCGACGCGTTGCCGTGCAGGATGTGCGCGGGGTGCTCGTAGCGGAACACGTTGCACCCCCCTTGCCGATACTCCGGCCCGTACGGGTGCTTCGTGCCCCGCTCCCCCTTGCACGCCGTCACCCACTCCTCTTCGCGACACAATCGCTTCCCCGCCGCACGACACGCCTCCAGCGCAACGAACCCAGGCGTGTGCCCCTGCGGCACCTCCCCGGCCTTCGATACCGCCATCGGCTTGAACCGATCTCCCGTCTCGATCTCCGGCAACTCCGGAAGCTGCATCACCACGTTCAGCGACAACACCGATCCGTCGGGTGCCGAAGCATCCGCCGTCAGCTCGCTCCACGTCACCCCCCCGTCATCCCGCCCCACCGACACCAGCCGCGACCCTCCCGCTTCCCGTACCGACGCCGCCCCGTCCGCCGCTCCCGCGTCGATCCACCCGAACGCCACCGCCCGGTCCCGCGCCAGGTTCGTCGCCCACGTGTTCACCGTCCATCGCAGCAGCTTCGCGTGCGGAGGATAGTACGGCGACAGCTCCGCACCCGTCTGCACGTCCACCGTGCGCGCCTCCCACCGATCAATGCAGAACTGCCCCCGCACGTTCACCATCTCCGAGGGACAGCGATCGTGACGTCGCGTGCGTTCGATCGGACGCGCCGAGGCCGCAGGAGCCGCGCGACGCTCGTTGCGCTTGCCGCCACGCTCCGCCTTGGCCTTGCCCTTGCCCGCCCTGGCCTTGTCCGCCTTCCCCTTGCCCCCCTTCGCCGGCTTCGCCATCGCGTCGGACAGATCCAGCTCCGCACACGTGACCAGACCCACCCCGGCCAGGCCGAGTGCGAGGATCACGAAGCGAAGGGACCGGAGCCGCACGACGCCTGTCGGTGTGCCACGATCCGGACGGGGAGGCAAAGGAGCCGTCCTCCCGCTGCACGAGGCTCAGTCCGCGTCGACGATCTGCCCGCCACGCTTGATCGTGCCGCCCGCCGCGGCCAGCAGGTACCCCTCGATGAACTGATCGAGGTCGCCGTCCAGCACCGCATCCACGTTGCCCGCCTCGACCCCGGTGCGCAAGTCCTTCACCAGCCGATACGGCTGCAACACGTACGAGCGGATCTGGTTGCCCCACGCGATCTGCGTCTTGGCCGCAGCCGCCGCCGCAGCCTGCTCCTCGCGCTTCGTCATCTCCATGTCGTAGAGCTTCGCCTTCAGCATCTTCAGCGCCATCCGACGGTTCTGAAGCTGGCTCCGCTCCGCACGACACACGATCACGATGTTCGTCGGCAGGTGCTTCAACCGCACCGCCGTCTCCACCTTGTTGACGTTCTGTCCGCCCTTGCCGCCGGCACGCATCGTCGTGATGTCGAGGTCCTCGTCCTTCACCTCGATGTTGATCTCGTCCTCCACGTCCGGCTGTACCTCGACCGCCGCAAACGACGTCTGCCGACGCGCGTTGCCGTCGAACGGGCTGATTCGCACCAACCGGTGCACGCCGATCTCCGCACGCATGTACCCGAACGCGTTCAGCCCCGAGACCGTGAACGAGACGCTGTCGATCCCTGCCTCGTCACCGTCCTGGCGATCCAGGATGTCGATCTTGAAGCCGCGCGTCTCTGCCCAGCGCAGGTACATCCGCAGCAGCATCTCCGCCCAGTCCTTCGCGTCCGTTCCCCCCGTCCCCGGATGGATCGACACGATCGCATCCGCGTGGTCCACCGGACCGCTCAGCATCCGCCGCAGCTCCGCCTCGCGCACCGCCTTCTCCAGACGCTGCGCCTGCGCCGCCGCGTCGGCCAATGCCGACTGATCCTCCTCCATCGACGCCAGCTCGAAGTACTCCGCAGCGTCCTGAAGATCCGCCACGAGCTTCTTGATGCTCTCCAGCTTCTGCTCGACGCCGGCCCGCTGACGAAGCAGCGCCTGCGCCTTCATCTGGTCGCTCCAGAACTCCGGCGCTCCCGCCTGTTCGTTCAGCCGATCCAGCTCCGCGGTCAGCTTCGGGACGTCAAAGATGCCCCCTTAGCGCATCCACGCGCCTTTGGAGGTCCGCCAGCAAGTCTCGGGTCTCGACGAGCATGCGCGTGTCTTTAGGGCATCCTCGCCTTTCGCGCAACTTCCCACGGCACCCTCTTGCGTTTCACTCTTTCCCCGTTCATGCTCCGCCACCGCCTTTCTCCGACGTCGTCTAATGGCAGGACAGGGGACTTTGGATCCTCTAATCGTGGTTCGAATCCACGCGTCGGAACCTCGATGCAGCTCGTCGCCACCCTCGGCCCAGCTTCCCTGCATCTCGCCCCTCGCATCGTCGCGCTCGGCGCTTCGTCCCTCCGTCTCAACGCCTCCCACATGACTCCCGAGAGCTTGCGCTCCACCCTCGCGCAGCTCCGCACCCTGCTCCCCTCCACTCCCGTCGTCGTCGACCTCCAAGGCGCCAAAATGCGCCTCGGTGTCTTCGAACCCCTCCCCGTCCACCTCGACGACCGCCTCCTCTTCTCGCTCGACAACTCCGGCGTCCCCGTCCCTCATCCCGAGCTCTTCCGCTCCGTCGCTCCCGGCGAAACCCTCAGCGCCGACGACGACCGCCTCCGCTTTCGCGTCGAGCAGGTGTCCCCGTCCTCCCTCGCCGTGCGCTGCATCCAAGGCGGTACCCTCCGCCCTCGCAAGGGCCTCAACGTCCTCGAGCACCCCGTCGATCCGTGGGATCTGTCGCCCGTGGACCAGCAGCACCTCGACGCTGCCCTCCCCTTCGCCCCCGTCGCGTTCGCGCTCTCGTTCATGACCGATGGCCGCGAAGCCGCCTGGATCCGCTCCCGCGCACCAGGATGCCCCGTCATCGGCAAGGTCGAACGTCGCGAAGCCGTCGAGGCAATCGACTCCATCCGCGCCTCCGTCGACACCGTCTGGATCTGCCGCGGCGACCTCGGCGCTCAGCTCGGCCCCGTGCCGCTCGCCCGCTGGTTCTCCGGCTTCCGCCCCGCCCCCTCCCCGCCCACCCTCGTCGCCGGTCAGGTCCTCGAACACCTCACCGCTCACCCCCTCCCCACTCGCTCCGAAGTCTGCCACCTCGCCGACCTGCTCGACCGCGGCTTCGCCGGCATCGTCCTGTCCGACGAAACCGCCGTCGGTTCCGACCCGCTCAACGCCACCTCCACCGCCGCCGACCTGCTCTCCTCCCTCGTTCGACGCTGAATCGCGGTCGCCCGAACGGCGCAGTTGCGCACCCGCGGGCATGACGCTACGAACCTGCCATACATCCATGGCACTCAAGCAAGTCCACATCTCGGTACACGGAAGAGTCCAGGGCGTCTTCTTCCGCGCCAGCGCCCAGCGCGAGGCCCGTCGCCTCGGCGTGACGGGTTGGGCCAAGAACCGCCCCGACGGCTCCGTCGAGATGCTCGTCGAAGGCGAGGAAGAATCGATTCGCGACTTCGTCTCCTGGTCACACCGCGGCCCCAGCGCCGCTCGTGTCGACAACGTTGACGTCAGATGGCGGGCGTACACCGGTGAGTTCCACGACTTCCGCACCCAGGACTAGCGGCCCCTCGCGCGGCGTTCTCCCCTCCAGGAGCATGCTTCCCTCTGTCTGCCACCCGCGCGTCAGGTTCCCCCTGATCCCCCTGCTCACGGCTGCCTGCCTCGCCGCAGGCTCCCATGCGCTCGCACAAACGCCCGGCGCCTCGGCCGAGCCCTCCGCCGCCATCCCCACACCCACCATCCCCGCTCCCCAGCCCACCGCGCTGCCCGCGCCCGATGCACAGTCCGTCGCCGAGCTCGACGCCGCCCTCGCCAAACTCGCCGGGGCCGACGACGCCGCACGCAAGAGCGCCCTCGCGGAGCTCGCCGACGCAGACCCGTCGTCGATCCCCGCCATCGCCGCCAGGCTCGCCTCTTTGCGCAAGACCGCCGATCGCGACGGCATGAGCAAGCTGCTCGAACGCGCTCGCAAGAAGAGCCGGACCGCGTCCGATGACGAAGACCCCGGCCCGGTCCGCAAGCGCAGCAAGGATCAAGCCTCCGACGACAAGGAGACCGCGTCGCAACCCGCTTCGGCCTGCAATCACGACCTGTCCGACGGCTCCCCTTCCGACTGGCTCTCCGCCGTCCTGTCCGCTGCCGAACGCGACAAGCCCGGCTACAAGGACCTCGTCGCCGTCCTCGCCCTCGAACGCGCCTGCGTCTGCATCTCCACCACCGCCTCCGCTCGCGAGCTCGTCAACGTCTACACCTACTTCGGTGACCTGTTCCGCCCCGACGTGCAGCGTCAGCTCGAACGCATGGGCGAACGCTCCCTGCCCGCGCTGATCGAAGCCAAGTACCACGACTCGCGCATGGTTCGTTCGTGGGCCGAACGACGTCTCGATCAGCTCGGCAAGGTGATCCCCAGCGAGGCCGTGCGCACCAACGACAACCAGGTGCTCGCCGACGTCCTGCGCGCCTTCGGACGCGCACGCGAGGTCGAAGCCGTCCGCGTCATCGTCACCTACGCCAACAGCGATCGCGCCCAGGTGCGAGAAGCCGCTCGCGAAGCCCTCGGACTGATCGGTGAGCCCGCCAGGTGGCAGCTCAAGGAAGCCTTCGAGAACCTCACTGGACGCAAGCCCGAGTCGTCGTGGGACTGGAAGCGCACCGCCATCGAGCTGTTCGCATCCTATGATCGCGCACGCCTCGCCGAGGTCTATCGCACCGCCGATGACGGCTTCGCTCACCACAAGGCAGGCAAGCTCGACGACGCCATCGCCGCGTTCGACCGCGTGCTCGCGCGCGCGCCTACCTTCGAGCGTCGCGCCGAGATGGTGCCCGCATACCTCGAGAAGGCCCGCGCCTTGCGCGACGAGGACCGCGTCTCCGCACGCGCAGCGCTGCGACGCGCAGAGCTCCTCGACCCCGCGGGCCCCCACGCCAAGGCCGTCCAGAGCGAGCAGGCCCTCCTCGACGCCGAAGAGCTCGCCACCCGCGGCGTCGTCGACATCGCTCTCCTGCAACGCGCCGTCGAGCTCGATCCCGACAACGCTCGCGCCCGCGTCGCCCTGCAACACGCCGAACAAGGCGTCGAAATCCGCCAGGCCACCTGGCGCAGATACGCCGTCGCCGTCGCCATCGGCGTCATCGCCCTCGCGGCCATGCTCTTCGTCGTCCTCGCTCCTCGACGACGAAAGAACGCTCCCGCTGCGCCCCCGCCGCCGCCTCCACCTCCGCCTTCCTCCCGACGCGGCGCCGACGCGCGCCCTGCTTCTTCGCAGGAGCCCTCCGCCGATGCGCCACCCCGCGCGGACGCTGTCGCCCCCCCCGAGGCCGACCAGGCCCCCGTGTCCCTCGACACCCCTCAGGGCTTCCCCCCCCCGAGCAAGTAGCCCCTACCGGACCAGCGTCTCCACTTCCTTGTGCTCCAGCACGATCGGGAACATCAGCGAGCTCGCCTTCTTCGCCCGCGGGTACTTCCACAGCATCATGTGCTTCTCCACGCACGCCGCGAGCCCCGTGTACGCATCGCCTCCGACAACCTTCACCCGCTTCGGCACACCGTCGGGCTCCACCTCCACTTCGGTCGCAACCCGAACTTTCTTCGGCCCCTGAGGGTTCTGCTTCATCGCCTTCGCCCAGCAGTACTCCGCCAGGAACGGCTGGTTCGCCGCCACCACCTTCTTCGCGTGATCCGCTCCCAACTGCACCGCCCCGCTGTCCCCGGGTTCTTCCTGCGACACCGGGATCGGCTCCGCCGCAGGCTTTGCCTCCGCCTTCGCCTCCGTCGCGTCTTGCGCCTTCGCTGACGAGGTCGCATCCGACGGCGCGTCCGATGGTTCGGCCTTCGAATCGGCCTGCGCCTTCTGCGTCGCAGCCTCCGGCTCCTTCGCCGGACTCGGTGATCCCGCAGCGCACCCCGTCACCCACAACGCCACGACCACGCCCGTTGCCGCCATTCGCCTCGTCACGCCGCGCCTCCTTGTTGGATCGCTCACGAGCCTAACACCGCTCTCTTCCGCTCCGATTGCCCTTCTGGTATCGCGTGACCAGGAGGCTCTTCATGCACCGACGTTCAATCATCGCCGCAGTCGCTGCCGCTCTCGCGGCCTCGTGCTCACCCGCTCCCGCACCCGTCACGCCCGAGCCCCCGCCTCTCGCGTCCGACCCTGCTCCGCCTCCCTCCGCCCCGTCCGCGACAACCCAGGCCTCCGCCGCCGTCGCCCCCGCCGTGCAGCCTCCCGCCTTCGCCGCGTGGACCGGCGTGCCCGCCAAGGACACCTTCCCCGCCGGCGCTGAGCCTATCTCCGATGCCGAGGCCACCGAGGCCGACAAGAAGTGCAAGCCCCTGCAGGACGCCCTCGCCGCGGCTGCCAAGAAAATCAAGGCTTCCTCCGCCCCCGAAGCTGTCCTGCAAGCCCTCGCCGATCCTCCCAAGGTCAAGGGCGTCGACGTCCCACGCTGCGCCGATCTCATCCGACGCGATCTGATCTCCTATCGCGCCAAGACGATCGAGTCCGAGGCGATCCAGCAACTCAAACGCCTCGCCGTCGCCGTCGGCTCCGGCCTCGACCGCCAGCCCCGCACCTTCTGCCCTTCCGCTCCCCCCGTCCCCGCCGACTTCTCTACCTTGAACGCCGTCCCCCTCCAGACCGATCAGAAAGCCTGGGACCACGTCGCCTGGAAGTGCCTCGGCTTCTCCCTCGCAACCCCGCAGTACTTCCAGTTCCGCTACGAGATCGACGAGCCCTCGCAGACCTTCGTCGCGGTCGCCAAGGGATTCCCCGTCGCCGGCAAGCCCGCGGTCGAGCTGTTCCTCCGCGGCCAGGTCGACGGCAAGGAGCTGAAGTCGGTCACCGAGGTGATGCGCAAGCAGTAGCGCCCGCGCGCCTTCCGCCTACGACTCGATCTCCTCCAGATCGTCGTCGTCGATCTCTTCGATCTCCTCGATGTCTTCCGACTCGAACTGCTGCTGCAGCGCATGCACCGGACGGTCGAGCTGCACGGCCACCCGATACGGATAGACCATCGCGGACTTGCCGGTTTCGTTCTCCACCCGAACGACCTTGCCGCGCACCATCACCTCGCCACGGTTCTCCGCGAGGCGGATGCGCAACGTGAGGCGCTCGCCCACGCTGAACTTGCTCCCGGTGCTGATGAGCAATCCCTGCAGGCTCGCGTCGCGGCTCACGCCGATCCGATTCGGACGCCCCTCGCCGTCGATGCCGATCGGGAGCCAGACTGGATTCCTCGGGTGCTTGCGAGCCTCGCGCGACATGGTGCGAGGATGATGCACGCCGCTTCGCGGCGTCAAGCTCCGGTCGCAGGACAAAATGAAACCGCGCGAAGGCTCCGAGGACCCTTCGCGCAGCAATCAACCCGCGAGCGACGACTCAGCCTTCGGCCTTCGCCTCGGCCTTCGCCTTCGCCTTCGGTCCCTCGTACGGGCCCACGAACTCGATCATCGAGATGGGCGCGTTGTCGCCGTGACGCAGGCCGAGCTTCACGATGCGGGTGTAGCCGCCCGGACGACCGGCGAAGCGCTTGGAGAGGTCGACGAGGACCTTCTCGATGATGTCGATGCGCTTGTACTCTTCCCCTTCGAGGCGGGTCATGAAGCGGGGGATGTACTGGCGCAGCAGACGCTCGACATGGAGACGCCGCGCGCGGTTCTTCAGCCACTCGCGCTTGGCGGCCTCGTCGGCCGGCGCTTCCTTCGGAAGCTTCGTCCAGGCTACCTCGCCCAGACGCACCGCCTTCGAGATCAGGCGCTCGGCCACCCGGCGCAGCTCCTTGGCCTTGGCGTCCGTGGTCTCGATACGCTCGTGCGTGATCAGATTCGCCGTCAGGTTGCGCAGCATCGCCCGACGAGCCGTGGTGTCGCGGCCGAACTGTCGGCCTGAGTTCTTGTGACGCATGACGCCTTCTCCCTGAGTCCGGGGCTCGCAACGCGTGCCCCCGATGCACCTATCTCAAATCAGTTCTGGCTCTGCTGGGCCTTCCAGCGCTCGAGCAGCTGCGGCCAGTTGTCGATCTTCATGCCCAACGCCAGCTGCATCCCCGCGAGGATCTCCTTGATCTCCTTGAGGGACTTGCGGCCGAAGTTCTTCGTCTTGAGCATGTCCTGCTCGGACTTCTGCACCAGCTCGCCGATCAGCGTGATGTTGGCGTTCTGCAGGCAGTTCGCCGACCGCACGCTCAGCTCGAGCTCGTCGACGCTCCGGAACAGGTTCTCGTTGACCGGCTCCTCGTCCGACGTCGGCTGCGCGTAGCTCGTCTCTTCGGTCTCCTCGAAGTTGATGAAGATCGAGACCTGCTCCTTGAGGATCTTCGCCGCGAACGCCACCGCGTCCGCAGGCTTCACCGACCCGTTCGTCCAGACCTCGAGGATCAGCTTGTCGTAGTCCGTCACCTGGCCGACACGCGCGTTCTGCACGGTGTAGTTCACCTTGCGGATCGGCGAGAACAACGCGTCGATCGGGATCATCCCGATGGGCATCGTCGCCGTCTTGTTCCGCTCCGCAGGCACGTACCCGCGGCCCACGCCCACCGACAGCTCCATCGCGAGCGGGCCCTTCTTGTCGAGCACGCACACGACGTGATCGGGGTTGAGCACCTCGAGCCCTTCGACGAGCTGGATGTCGCGCGCGTAAACCGGCCCCGGGCCTTCCTTGTCGATCCGCACCGTGTACTGGCGGGGCGACGAGGCCTTGAAGACCACTTCCTTGATGTTGAGGATGATGTCGGTGACGTCCTCGACCACGTCGGTGATCGTCGTGAACTCGTGCAGGGCACCGTCCACGCGAATCGCCGTCGCCGACGCTCCCTGGAGCGAGGACAGCAGGATGCGACGCAGCGAGTTGCCGATGGTGATGCCGAAACCGCGCTCGAGCGGCTCCGCCACGAACTTGCCGTAGAACTCCGTGAGCGAGTCGGGCTCCACCGAAATGGACTTCGGACGAATCAGGTCCCGCCAGTTGCGCGTGGTCATCGTGTTCATCGACTGTCCTTCCTTCTGCTTCGCTGCATTCGCGCGGAGATCCCGACCGCACCGCCGAACCCGCTCGAACGATGCCGTCCGTCTCCTGCCCGCGTGATTCCTGCCTCTGCCTCCGACATCCAGCTTCGACGCACCAGGGCGGAGGCCGCTCTCGCGGCTCCCGCCCCGTGTCCGTCTCACTACCTGGAGTAGTACTCGACCACGTACTGCTCGCGGATCGCCGGCTCGTTGAGCTCCTCGCGGATCGGGTTGCTCTTGACCACCGCGGCAAACGCGCCGCGATCGATCTCGAGCCAGCCCGGGATCGGCCTGCGCTCGGCGAGGCCGACGGAGAGCTCGACCAGCTTGAGCTTGCGGCTCTTCTCGCGCAGCTCGATCTTGTCGCCGATCCTCACGACGTAGCTGGGGATGTTGACGCGCTTGCCGTTGACGAGCACGTGGTTGTGCTTGACCAGCTGACGGGACTCGGCGCGGGTGGCGCCGAAGCCGATGCGGTAGCACACGCTGTCGAGGCGACGCTCGAGCAGCTGCAGCATCTTCTCACCGGTGCCGCCCTTCATGCGGGTCGCGCGGTGGAAGTAGATGCGGAACTGACGCTCCAGCATGCCGTAGACGCGGCGGACCTTCTGCTTCTCACGCAGTCGGAGGGCGTACTCGCTCAGCTTGATGCGGCCCTGACCGTGCTGCCCCGGGGGATAGCCCCGACGGGTGAACGCGCACTTCTCGGTCAGGCACCGCTCTCCCTTGAGGAAGAGCTTCTCGCCTTCACGACGGCAGAGTTTACAAACCGGGCCAATGTAACGAGCCATGTTCTTCGTCCTCTGTGGGGGTGAATCAGACGCGCCGCCGCTTGGGCGGGCGACATCCGTTGTGGGGAATCGGGGTCACGTCGCGGATCAGCGTGACCTTGAACCCGGAGGCCTGCAGCGCACGCAACGCGCTCTCTCGGCCCGCGCCAGGTCCCTTCACGAACACCGCGACCGAACGCATGCCGTGCTCCATCGCACGACGCGCCGCCTCTTCCGCGGCGAGCTGCGCCGCGAACGGCGTGCTCTTGCGCGAGCCCTTGAACCCGCGCGAGCCCGCGCTCGACCACGCAACCGCGTTGCCGTTCACGTCCGTGATCGTCACGACCGTGTTGTTGAACGTCGACTGGATGTGCGCGATCCCGGTCGCAATGTTCTTGCGAACCTTCTTCTTCGTCTTCGCGCCCTTCGCCTTGGCCTTCGTCGTGCTCATGCGTCGCTCCCGCTATACCTTCTTCGTACGGGCGCGCGACAGCATGCCCTTGCGCGGGCCCTTGCGCGTGCGCGCGTTCGTGTGCGTCCGCTGTCCCCGGGTCGGCAGCCCGCGGCGATGCCTCAGCCCGCGGTAGCACCCGAGATCCATCAGACGCTTGATGTTCATCTGCACCTCGCGGCGCAGGTCGCCCTCGACCTTGTAGTCGGCGTCGAGGGTGTCGCGGATCGACTTCACCTCGGCCTCGGACAGGTCCTCGACCTTCTTGTTCGGCTGCACGTTCGCCTTCGCACAGATGTCGCGCGCAGTCTTCGGTCCAATGCCATAAATGTACGGCAGCGCGTAAGCGATGTGCTTGCGCCGCGGAAGATCCACACCAGCAATGCGTGCCATTCGTCGCCTCTCCTTCTGACTTCCCGGTTCAGCAGCCCTGGCGCTGCTTGTGACGAGGGTTCTTCTTGCAAATCACCCGCACCACGCCTTTGCGCTTCACGACGATGCACTTGTCGCAGATTTTCTTGACCGACGGCCGAACCTTCATGACTGCTCTCCGCTCACTTGTGCCGGTACGTAATCCGGCCCCGGCTCGGATCGTACGGCGAAACTTCTACCGTGACCCGGTCGCCGGGGAGAATCTTGATGTAGTACTGACGCATCCTGCCGCTGATCGTGGCCAGGACTTCCATTCCATTGTCGCACTTCACTCGGAACATCGCGTTGGGGAGTGACTCCGTCACCGCTCCCTCGAACTCGAGCTTGTCGCCTTTCGGCTCTCGCGAGGATCGCTCCCCTTTTCTGGCTCTCATCAGCCCTTCCTCAGAACCCTGAGCAACCGCTCGGTGATCTCCGACGGAGTCCCTACCCCGTCGATCCGTAGCAGCAGCCCCTTGCCCTCGTAGTAGGGCAACAACGCCGCCGTCATCTTCTCGTACGTCTCCAACCTCGCCACCACCGTCTCTTCACGATCATCCACCCGATGCTCCAACTCGGCGTCGGGGGGCGGCGGATTGTATTTCAAGTGGTAGATCTGTCCAGTCCTTTTGTCAGTCCGACGCTGCACAGCGCGTTCTACCAGCATTTCTCGCGGCACTTCGATCTGTACCACCGCGTCCAGCCGCTGGCCCAACCGCTCCAACAGCTCCCCCAACGCCTCCGCCTGCGCCACCGTCCTCGGATACCCGTCGAGCACGAACCCGTTCGCTGCATCCGCCCCCTGCAGCCTCCGCTCGATCAGCCCGATCACGACCTCGTCCGGAACCAGCTCGCCGGCATCCATGTACGACGCCGCCTTCAGCCCAAGCTCCGTCCGCTCCGCCTTCGCCGCTCGCAACATGTCCCCGGTCGCGATCTGCGGCACCGAGAAACGCTCGCATAGCACCTTCGCTTGCGTGCCCTTCCCCGATGCCGGAGCTCCAACCAGGATCATCCTCATGGCGGCCCTCACACCTGGCGTCCCCGGATCCGTGAGACCCGCGGCCCGGCAAGACCTTCGTAGTTGCGCGTGAGCAGGTGCGACTCGATCTGCGACACCATGTCCAGCGCAACTCCCACCACGATCATGATCGACGTGCCGCCGAAACGGAACGGCACCCGGTAGTAGTTGCTGATGAAGTTCGGAATCAGACACACCGCAGCCACGTACAGCGCTCCGCCGAACGTGATGCGCGTCAGCACCTTGTCGATGTACTCCGCCGTCTGTCGCCCAGGCCTGATCCCCGGAATGTTCGCCTGCTGCTTCTTGAGGTTGTCGGCCACGTCCACCGGCTGGAACGTCACCGACGTGTAGAAGAAGGCGAAGAAGATGATCAGCCCGGCATAGAACGTGTTGAACACCCAGTCGCCGCGGTTCATCACGTTGTTGAGGAAGTCCATCCCCGGCAGGTTCATCGACGCAAGCGTGGCCGGGAACATCAGGAGCGACGAGGCGAAGATCGGAGGGATCGTGCCCGCCGTGTTCACCTTCAACGGCAAGTGCGCCGTCTGCCCGCCGTACACCCTCCGCCCCACCTGGCGCCTCGAGTACACGATCGGGATCTTCCGCTGCCCTCGCTCGAAGAACACGATGATCGCCACCGTCAGCAGCACCGCCACCACCAGCGTCACCACGCTCAACGGCTGGATGTTGCCCGCGTTCTGCTGGAAGTACCCGAACGCGATGCTCGGAAGATCCGCGATGATCCCCGCAAAGATGATCAGCGAAATGCCGTTCGAGATCCCTCGCTCGGTGATCTGCTCGCCGATCCACATGATGAACGCCGTCCCGGTGGTCAGCGTGATGATCGTCATCAGCCGGAATCCCCAGCCAGGATGCGCCACCACGTCGCCAAACCGCCCGCCCCCCAGGTCGTTGTTGTTCAGCCCCTCGAGATACATCGAGATGCCAAACGCCTGGAACGCGCTCAGCACGATCGTGCCGTAGCGCGTGTACTGGTCCAGCTTCCGACGCCCCTGCTCCCCTTCCTTGCGCATCTCGTCGATGGGCTTGTAGACCATGCCGAGAAGCTGAAGGATGATGGAGGTCGAGATGTACGGCATGATGCCGAGCGCGAAGATGGACAGGTTCTCCAGAGCGCCGCCGCTGAAGAGGTTGAACATCCCCAGGAGTCCGCCCTGCTGGCGCCCCACCACCGTCCGCATCACGTTGCGGTCCACCCCCGGCGCCGTGATGAACACGCCGACCCGGTAGACCGCAAGCATCCCCAAGGTGAACAAGAGCCTCCTGCGCAGCTCGGGGACCTTCGTGATGTTCGCGAAACTGGCTGCTGCCATGACCGCTACTTCTTCTCGCTCGTCTCTTCTTCGGCCTTCGGAGGCTCCAACGTCACGGCCTTGCCCCCCGCCGCCTGGATCTTCGCGACCGCAGACTTCGAGAACGCATGCACCGTCACCGTCAACGCCTTGCTCAGCGTGCCCTCACCGAGCACCTTCACCCGATCGAAACGCCCCTGCAGCAGGCGCGCCTCGCGCAGCTTCGCCTCGTCGATCACGGTGCCCGCGTCGAACCGCTCGAGATCACCAACGTTGACCGTGACGACCGCGAGGGCGAAGGGGTTGTAGAAGCCACGCTTCGGCAAACGCCGCTGCATGGGGGTCTGGCCGCCCTGGAAGTGGCGCTTGCTGAAATTGCCAGGATGACGGGCCTTCTGGCCCTTCTGGCCCTTGCCGCTCGTCTTGCCGAGGCCGGAGCCGACGCCGCGCCCGACGCGCGTTTTCGCCGTGTTCGCCCCTGCCGGAGCCTGCAACTTGGACAGGATGTCTGCCATGGCGCTATCCCTCGACTTCCTCGACGCGCACCAGGTGCAGGACCTTCTTGACCATGCCCCGGAACGAAGGGGTGTTGTCTACGAGCACCTCGGAGCCGACGCCGCGCAGGCCGAGCCCCGCGACGATGCGGTGCTGCGGGTGCGGGCGATTGCTCAGGCTCCGGATCTGACGGATCTTGAGCTTCTTCAC
>JAKLDZ010000125.1 GCA_022703255.1 Myxococcota bacterium
CTCGGCACGCGACAGTGCCACGCCGCCGACGCGTTTCGGGAAGTACCTGCTCGATCGACGCATTGCCGTCGGCGGGTCGTCCCAGGTCTACCTGGCTCGCCCCGCTGTCGGCTCTGCGCCTGCGCCGCGCCTCGTCATCAAGCGATTGCTCCCGGCCGTGCGCAGCGACCCCCAGAGCGTGGGCACCTTCGCCCTCGAAGCGCGCCTGCACCGCGCGGCTCGCCACCCCAACGTCGTCGAGGTCTACGAAGCAGGCTCGGTCGACGGCGAGCCGTACCTCGCGATGGAGTACGTCGACGGGATCGACGCTTCCCGGCTGATGCGCAGGGCGCAGGCCGACGCAGCGCCGATCCCCTATGAGGTCGCCGTCTACCTCGCGCGCGAGATCTGCGCCGCGCTCGGGTGCGTGCACTGCGCGGTGGACGACACGGGGCGCCCCCTGGCGGTGGTGCATCGCGACGTGACGCCTTCGAACGTGTACTTGAGCGAAGCGGGCGACGTGAAGCTGGGGGACTTCGGGATCGCGCGCATGCTGTCGAGGACGTCGATATCGACCGACACCACGGCGCTCAAGGGGAAGTTCTCGTACCTGAGCCCCGAGCAGGTTGCCGGGGAGGACTTCGATCACAGGGCGGATCTGTTCTCGCTCGCCGTGATGCTGTCCGAGCTGCTGATCAACCAGGCGCTCTTTCCCGGCGCCGGGCAGCTCGCGGTCCTGCTCGCGATCCGGGACTGCCGCATCCACAACCTGCGCGACCACGCCGCGAGCTTCCCCGCGGAGCTGCGGCAAGTGCTCGAGCGGGCCCTCGAGCGGGACCCGTCCCGACGCTACGGCACCGCCCACGAGTTCGCCAGGGCCCTGGAGCCGTTCGAGAACCGCCCGCGCTCCGCCTTGCGCCAGCAGCTCGGCGCGCTGGTCGCCCACGCACGCTCCAGCCTGCTGCTCGGACGCTCCGATCGCCCGGGCTCCTCGGCCCCGAAGCTCCCCAGCCGATCGCCCATCTCCGTGCTGTCGGTGGAAGACCCGACGCAGCTCATCTCCGTGCGGGACCGCGACGGGCGCACCCTCGGTCCGATGCCGTTTGCCCGCGTGGTGGAGCTCATCGCCACGAGCCGTTTGCAGCCGGAAGACGAGGTGGACCTCGCGGGCGACGGCCGCTATGTCGCCGTCGCGCTCGTCCCCGATCTCGAGCGGCACGTGCCTTCCTCCACGGCCACCACCAATCGCCTGCAAGGTCCGGGCATCCCGGACCACGTCGCCGATCTCTCCCGCACGAACATGCTCCATGTCCTGGCGCTCCTCGTGCTGCGACGGGAAACCGGCGTGCTGTTCGCGGAGCGCGAAGCCGATCGGTTCATACGCAAGGAGATCTACGTCGCGCAGGCTCGCGTGGTGCACGTCGACTCCTCCGAGCCCAGCGAGCTGTTCGGCGAGTTCCTCGTGCGCACCGGGCTGATCTCACGCGCCGACCTCGATCGCGCGCTGGCCGCCCTGCCCCGATTCGGCGGACGCCTGGGCGACACGCTCATCAACCTCAACATCGTCGATGCCGTGCAGATCTACCGAGCCATCCGGGATCAGGGACGCGAGCGGATCCGCGACCTGTTCCGCTGGAAGACCGGTCGAGTCAGCTTCTACCGCGACGTCGCCCCGAACCGGCTCGAGTTTCCCCTCGATCTCGACCTGGGGCCCTTGATGTTCGCCGGCGCGGAAGAGCTCCTCAGCGATGCCGAGGCCGTCGCCGCGCAGTCGCTCGATCGCGATGACCTGCTCGTCGGCGTCCCCGAGCTCCCCGAGGCTCTGCGCATGACGGCGTGGCCTCCCGAGGTGCTCAAGGTCGTGGGGGCCGCAGGCGAGGGACGCCCCGAACGGGAGGTCGTGGCGACCCTGACGGCGGCCCGTCTCATCAACGTGCCCGCCGCGCAGCGCGCCATCGAGGTCGCGTGCGCCGCCGGGCTGCTCCATCGAATGAGGCGCCCCGCCTACCCCTGACCCGCTCCACCGTCCTCCCCCGCAACGCCGCTCCTTCCGCACGCGTGCCTCCCCGCCTCGTGCTGGGCAGTGACCCGCGGCCGCTTTCGCGCTACACCCCCGAACTCGATGAAAGCTTCCCTGAACTGGCTCCGGTCCCTCGTCCCAGGCCTCCCGTCTTCCCCGCGCGAAGTCGCCGATCGCCTCACCGGCGGTGGCCTCGAGGTCGAGGCCATCCTGCCCTTCGGCGCTGCCACCGAGCACGTCCTGGTCGCGTCGGTGCAGCAGATCCAGCCGCATCCCTCGCGCTCCAACCTCCGGCTCGTGACCGTGGACCGAGGAGGCTCGACGCAAACCGTGGTGTGCGGCGCACCCAACGTGCCGCCTCCGGGCGGGCTCGTGTGCCTCGCGCTGGTCGGAACCACGCTCCCGGCGATCGGCCTCACCCTCGGTCCGCGTGAAATCGGCGGCGTCCAAAGCGAGGGGATGCTCCTGTCCGAGGTCGAGCTGGGCATCGGCGACGACTCCTCCGGCATTCTCATCCTCCCCGCGGGGATCGCGCCGGGAACGCCCCTCGCGACGGCGCTTCCCGCGGTTCATGACACCATCTTCGAGATCGGCGTCACGCCCAATCGTCCCGACGCCCTGGGCCACATCGGCCTCGCACGCGATGCGGCCGCGCTCTTCGGCCTGCCGTTCGCTCCCCCGCGCCCCGAATCGCCGCTGCGCGTCGCCTCCGGGGCCATCGACACTCTCGTCAGCGTCGAGGTCCACGACTTCGAACGATGTCCCCACTACGGCGCCCTCGTCGTCGACGACGTGACCGTCGGTCCCTCGCCCCTGTGGCTCCGCTATCGCCTGCAAAGCCTCGGCGTCCGATCCATCTCCAACATCGTCGACATCACCAACCTCGTGATGCTCGAGTTCGGCCACCCCATGCACGCCTTCGACCTGCAGCTCGTCCGAGGCCGCAAGATCGTCGTGCGACGCGCACGGGATGGCGAGACGATGAAGACCCTCGACGGCGTCGAGCGGAAGCTCGTCGAAGACGATCTGCTGATCTGCGACGGCGAGGGACCGGTCGCCCTTGCGGGCGTGATGGGCGGAGAGAACACCGAAATTCGCAGCGCTACGCGCCGCGTTCTGTTCGAGTGCGCCTACTTCATGCCCCGCGGCGTCCGCCGCACCGCTCGTCGCCACGGCCTGCACACCGAGTCGAGCCACCGCTTCGAACGCGGAGTGGACCCGGGCGACGTCGCCGACGTCCTCGCGCACGCCGGAAGCCTCGCAACCGCTCTCGCGGGCGCGGCTGCGATCCCCGGCGCCATCCACGCCCGACGCGACCCCGTCGAGCGTCCGCGCGTGCGGCTGCGTCAGACCCGGCTCGACGCCCTGCTCGGGATCCACGTCCCACTGTCCGAGGCTGCCACCCTCCTCGAGCGCATCGGCTTCGAGGTGCTCGGTGTGCGGGCCGCATCCGAACCGATCGAGTCCATCGAAGCCGTCGTCCCCACGCACCGTCCCGACGTCTCCCGCGAGGCCGACCTGATCGAAGAGGTTGCTCGTCTTCGCGGGCTCGACGCGATCCCCACGGTGCTGCCCGCCATCCGACCTCAACCTCCGCGGCGCACGCTCGAGCTCGAGAACCGGGTCCGCACCGCCGCGGTCGAGCTGGGCTTGAGCGAGGCGATGACCTACGCGTTCGTGTCGCCCGAGGAGCTCGAGCGCGTGGGCGCGCCCCAGGCCACGGTGCGCCTGCGCAACCCGCTCACCGAGGACCGCACGGTCATGCGAACCTCGCTGCTCCCCGGACTCCTGCAGGCGATCGCCAGAGCCAGGCGCCATGGCGAACGCTCCGCGCGGCTCTTCGCGATCGGCTCGTTGTTCCTCCCCGGCTCCCCGGGCGCACGCCTCCCCGAGGAGCGCCCGGCCTTCGCGGCCGTTTGCACCGGAGCTCGCGAGGTCCACCTCGGACGCCCCGAAGACACCGACGTGTTCGACGCCAAGGGGCTCGCAGTCGAGATGGCGAAGCGCGTCACCGGACACGCCGACGTCACCGTCGAGCCCCTGGCTCCCCAGGACCTTCCACGCTCCCTGCACCCCCGCGCTGCGGCACGCATCCTGATCGGCGCAACTCCGGTCGGTCAGTTCGGAATCCTCCACCCCGACGTCGTGGACGCGTTGGACCTCGCCCCGGCAACGGCCATCGTGGAGCTCGACCTCGCCGCTCTCCGCAGCGTCGGTACCCTCGCCCCGAAGTATCGCCCGATCCCCAGGCTCCCTGCCGCCTCGCGCGACATCGCGGTCGTCGTCCACGACGACACCAGCGCCGGCGAGGTGCTGAGCGTCGTGCGCAGCGCCGCGGGCGACCTGTGCGAGTCGGTCGAGCTGTTCGACGTCTTCCGCGGCCAAGGCATCGCCGAGGACCACCGCTCCCTGGCCTTCCACGTGATCTACCGCGATCCCAAGGCCGCTTCCGACCCCGACAACGCTCGCACGCTCACCGACGAGGAGGTTGACCGCAGGCACGCGGAGGTCGTCAAGAACGCCCGCGAACGCCTCGGAGCCCGCCTGCGTGGATGATCTCCCGATGACCCGCGCAGACGACTCTTCGCGCGACAATGAGCCCTCCGCTGCACAGGAGCCGGCCGCGCATCCCTTGCTCGGCCGCAGCGTGTTCGCCTTCGAAACCACGCCGCGCAGGAAGCGCCGCCCGCGCTCCATCATCCTGCTCGGCTTGATGTCCGTCGTCGTCGTCCCCGTCTCTCTCACCTGGGTCCCGGGAACCGTCGGAACCGTCATCGCCGTGCTCGCCGGCCTCGTCGCGCTCACCTGCTATCTGCTCTCCGGCTCCGGCAAGCGCCCCCCTTCCCTGCGCATCGAGGTCTTCGAACGCGGCGTCGCGGCCTCCCAGGCCGACGCAAGCCGGGCCCTGCTCTGGAACCAGATCGTCGACGCCTCCTGTCACCGCATCGTCCTGCCCAACGGACGCACCAACACCGCCATCGTGTTCGAAGTCGTCGGCGAGCCCCCGTTGCTCGTGATGGTCGGCACCCCCTCGGGCCCCTCGGACCGCTGCCTCGGTCTCATCGAGGCCTTGTCCACCGCCTGGCTCGAGGTCTGGGCCCGGCGTGCGCGCGTGCTGCTCGACATCGGCCGCGACGTCACCGTCGGCAACGCCTGCCTCTCCAGAACCGGCGTCCGCCTGGGCGATCGCCTGCTCGAATGGGGCGACTTGCACGACATCGACCACGCCGGCGCCCAGGACCGTCTCGTCATCGGCTCCAAGTCCGTCGCCGTCGAGTGTTCCGAATCGAGCACCGAGTTCCCCTCGGCGGCCCGCCGTGTCCTGGCGATCGCCAAGTCCCCGCCCACCCCGCCCCTGCTCCCGGAATCCTGAGCCCCCTCGTCTCCATCGTCAGAAAATGGCAACATGACCTGTTGCTTGCTTTGATTGCGTCGTGCCCGGAACCACTCCGATGAAGCTTCCTCCGCCACGCCTCGTTGGCTTTCGCGCCGTCGGTGCCGCGATCGCCGCGTGCGTGGCCCTCGCCCACTGCGGCTCCACATCCGAGGACGCGAACGGCTCGTCTTCCACGGGCGGCCACGCGGGCGTCGATGCCAGCGGGCATGGAGGGGCCACCGACGCGGGCTGCACCGCCGGCGAGATCCTCTGCGATGGGACCTCGGCCATCGAATGCGGCTCCGACAAACCCTCGCGAGACTGCTCCGGGATCGGCATGGTCTGCGCTCCCAAGCTCGGCTGCGTGACCTGCATCCCTTCCTCGACGTCGTGCGACCCGCAGACCGGCAACGCCACGTGGTGTCTCCCCGACGGCTCCGCCAACATCGACTTCGAGTGCGATCCCCTGCAGGGCATGGCCTGCGAGACTCCCACCGATGGCGCTCCCTCCGCGTGTGTCGGCCCTTGCTCCCCGTCGGTCATCGGACGCACGCACGTCGGCTGCGACTTCCGCCCCACGGTCACCGCGAACACCGTCTGGAGCCAGTGGTTCCCCTTTGGTCTGATCGTCACCGGCCAATCCGACGACGACGCCGACGTTCTCGTGACTCGCGGAGATCAGACCGTAGTCAACCGGACGGTGAAGAAGGGTTCCTTCGAGATCATCGAGCTCCCGTGGGTGCAGGAGCTGAAGGGGACCGACGCGGATCCCAAGGGCGCCGTCGTTCCCCCGAAAAAGGGTGTCCTCGTCAAGTCCGGCGCCTACCGCCTCCGCTCCAGCCGCCCCGTGTCCGTCATGCAGTTCAGCACCCTCGCCGCCGAATACCCGCAAGGCGTCGGACAGGGCTGCCCCGACCCCACCCAGCTCGATCGTTGCCTGTCGCTCTCGAACGACGCTTCCCTGTTGCTGCCGGCGACCTCGCTGTCCGCGCGCTACGCGCTCGGCGGGTGGCACGCGTGGCACGCCGACACCCAGCCCCCGCTCGAAATGGGGGACTTCGTGACCGTGACCGCCACGCGCCCCGGCACCCGGGTCGAGCTCCTCGCCGGGCCCAGAACCACTTCTCTCGCGGGCCCCTCGATGCAGCCCCTCCAGCCCGGCGGCTCACACGTCTTCGATCTCGATGACGGCGACGTCCTGCAGCTCTTCATCGACGGTGCGTCGAGCTCCAACCAGTGGGCCGGGTCGTGGATCGAAGCCGACAAACCCGTCCAGGTGCTGACTGGCGCGCCGTGCGTCAACATCCCGAACGACACCGCGGCCTGCGATCACCTCGAGGAGACCGCCACGCCGGCCGAAGCCCTGGGCCGGGACTACCTGCTGGCGGCGCCCAGCACGCCGAACGGCAACACCCGCAGGATCGTGCGGATCCACTCCATCGAGGACGCCACGTCGCTCACGTTCGAACCTCCCAGCGTGCATGCGACGGTCACGCTGGCCGCGGGGGAGACCCTCGATGTCGATTCCAAGCTCGACTTCGAGGTCTCGTCCGCGAAGGTGTTCGGCGTGACGCAGTACATGGTCGGACGCGGAGGAGGCGCTCTTCCCCACGACGGCGCCGGGGTCGGCGACGGCGATCCGAGCCAGTCGGTTTCCATCGCCCGGAGCCGATACCTCGAGAAGTACGCTTTCGCGACCCCGATGGGCTTCGACGACATCGCCGTCAACGTGATCGCGCCGACGGGGTCGGCGGTCCATCTCGACGATGCCGCAATCGATCCTCAGGCCTTTTCCGCTATCGGCAGCAGTGGATTCAGCGTTGCCCGCGTCGCCCTGGAGCCGGGAAGGCGCTACACCATGATCGGCGATCAGCCATTCACTGCCCAGCTCTATGGGTATGGCGCGTTCACGAGCTTCATGGCGCCTGTGGGGATGGATCTGCGTTCGGTCGGGATGCGCTGACCCGACGGGATCTTCTCTCGCAGCGGGGCCGTTGGCGCACAAAAAAAAGGAGCGCGAAGGACCGGAGGGGGGGGGGACAGGTCCTTCGCGCTCGACAGAACACCGCTCTTCACGAGAGCGGAAAAAAGGGGAGCGCAAAGGGCCGGAGGGGGGAGGACGGCAAACTCTTCGCGCTCGATAGAACACCGCTCCATGGGAGCGGGGAAGAGGGGAGCGCAAAGGCCGGAGGGGGAGGGGAGGCTCTTCGCGCTCGATAGAACACCGCTCCATGGGAGCGGGAGAAAAGGGAGCGCGAAGGACCGGAGGGGGAGGGGAGGTCCCTCGCGCTCGATAGAGCCGCCGCGCGTCGCTGGAGTGGAGGGGGATCGGGGGGAGGTTCCTAGCTCCGCGCGGTTCTGTCTCTGCCTTGTGCACGAGCCAGGCCAACGGTTCGATCGCGCCAATCTCGCAAATATCAGCGTGGATGAGCGAGACTCCGTTGCACGGATGCAACGCTACCCGAACACGGGTGCAATGATGTCAGCGCAGAAGGCTCAGACTTCGACTCCGAGCGTGGGAGTCGGCGCGCGCGACCAGCCTTCGGGCATCTCCCGGAACGTGATCAGCCCGGGCACCGGACACACGAAGCTGCACACCATGCAGCTCAGGCACTTGCCCTCGTCCAGCCGCGGTCGCCGCGACGACGTGTCCCAGGACAAGGCTTGCCCGCCCGCGTCCGAGCACACCGTGAGGCAGGCGCCGCACCCCACGCACCGCGCGAGATCGTAGGCGGAAATCCCCTGCCTGCGGAGGTCGAAAGCGTCGGTCTCGTGAAGCTGTGGCAACGCCCTGCCCACAAGCTCCGAGACCCGCTCGATGCCCCGCATCGCCATGTAGTCGGAGAGCCCTTCGATCATGTCGGCCACGATGCCGTAGCCGTAGTGAATCACGCCCGTCGTCACCTGGACCGTGGTCGCTCCCACGAGCAGGTACTCCAACGCATCGACCCAGGTCTCGATACCGCCGATGCCCGAGAGCGGCAGACCAAGCTGCTCCTCGAGCGCGAGCTCCGCGATGAACCGCAGCCCGATTGGCTTCACTGCAGGCCCCGAAATGCCGCTGATCGCCCCCTTGCCGAACACCCCCAGGCTGGGAACCCACGTGTCCGGGTCGATGCCCGCGAGACCCCGTACCGTGTTGATCGCCGAGATGCCGTTGGCACCACCGTTCTTGGCATGCATCGCTGGCACGCCCATGTCCGAGAACCCCATGATGCTCGCCATCACGACCCGATCCGGCCAGCGCTTCTTCAACCAGGTCATGTCGAGGAGGTTCGGCTTCAGGCCGCGGTCGGAGGTCTGCTCGACGTTTTGGAGGCCGACGAGCTGCTCCCGGCCGCGGTCGAAGGACTTCATCCTGGGCGACGGGTGGATGATCGGGATGCGGTCGGTGACCACTGTTTTGTAGGCCACCCCTGCCCACCCGGCCTCGAACGCGCGCGACACCATTTCGGCGCTGTTGGAGACAGGCGACGACGACAACAGGAAGGGGTTGACGAATCTCACCCCGCAGAAGTCGACCGAAAGGTCCACACCGCTCGCCGTCATGCCATCCCCCTTGCCGTCAGGTAGCGCTCGATCCCTGCGGCCGCCTTCTTTCCATCGCGAATCGCCGTGACCACCAGGGACGGTCCCGCAACGACATCGCCGCCGGCAAACAGGCCCGGCACGGAGGTCATTCCATTCTCGTCCACCCATACCTGCCCGCTCCTGCCCACGCCGACCGCGGGATACGACGGCGCCAATGTTCGAATCGCGGAACCCTTCGGCACCCGAAACATCCACCGCTAGCCCCGTCCCTCGGTCGGCATTGCATCCGTGCCTGCATCCGCTTTCACCCATGCACGGGGAGCAGCTTCGTTCGCTCGAGTATGCGCGAAAACCACGGATGGACGGCGTTGGCCCGTCGCCTGCAAACAGGTTGGGTCAGAACCGCGCGGGGCTGTGAATCCCCCCCCGTCCCAGCACCGCGCGGCCCCTCTATCGCACGCGAAGAGCTGCCCCCCCCCTCCTGCTCTTCGCGTGCTCCTTTTTTGTGCTCCGTGCTCCCGTGCCGACCGCCGCTTGTGCTCGCCGCGCCCAGGGCAGTATTCTCGACTGTCTGCGTAGACTGCCCTCAGGAGGTCCCATGTCCCGATACGCTTTGAGTCTGCTGGGCGCCGCTGTGCTGGTTCCGGTCATCGCCGCCGGGTGCGAGGTCCGCAACTCGCAACAGCAACCCCAGACCTACCAGCAGCAACCCCCCCCGCCCGGCTACGTCCAGCAGCAGCCCCCGCAGGTCGGGCAACCGCAGGTCGCTCAGCCTCAGCAACCGGTCCCGGCGCAACCGCCCGCAACCGCGATGCAGCAGCCGCCCCGGCCGCAGACACCGCCTGTCGGCACGCAAACCGCGCAGCCAGGGGGGGCGTTCCAGATTCCCACCGCAATCCCTACCAGCATCCCGACGGCGATCCCTTCGGGAATGGCGATCCCCACGGCCATCCCGGGGTTCCCGCCGGCCAACTGACCCGCCGTCGCAGCCCCCCCCTACGCGGTCGCCGACCTGTGGAACGTGCTCGCTTTGCGCGACCAGAGCGGCTAGGCTCGGCGTCCCGCGAGGTGACAATGCACGTACGTCGAATCAACATGGGTGCCGCGATCGTCGCGAGCGGCTTGGCAGTTGCGGCTCTTTTCGGGACCACCGGACAGGCCGAAGCGCAAGTTCGGGCCGGTATCGAAGCCGGCATGGCCTACCGCTCCAGCACTCCGAAGCTGGACCCCGGTCTCGCGGCAGGCGCTCATGCGGAGTTCAAGATCATCCCGATGCTCTCCATCGGGCCCTACTACCTCTGGTCTTCGCTCAACCCGTCCGATGCGTCGGCCATGGCCGCCAACGCCGTCCTGCACTCCTGGGGCGGCCGAATCCGGTTCACGCTCCCCTTGCCCGACTCCTCGTTCCGCCCGTTCGCCTATGCCGGTCTCGGCCGGACGGGAATCCACTATCCCGGAGAGTACGGTGCAGGCAACGCATACGAGTCCGGACCGCTTGCTGCCGACCTGACCAGCCGAAGCGGTTGGTTCCTCGAGGTGCCCATCGGCCTGGGCCTCGGCTATCAGGTTCAGCGCGCGGTGCAGCTCTCGGCGGACTTCGCCCTGCGGCCGGGCTTCAACTTCAAGGGCGACGCGTTCGAAGGCGAGAAGGCCTACGATCAGCCCAAGATGGGCTTGAGCCTCCTGCTCGGCGCCGCCATCGACATCTGATCCGTGCCCGCGCCCCCCATGTCCCGTCGCCCTCCGAATGACACCTCGCTGCGCTTCGTGCGCCGGGGTGTCTTCGCGACACTGCTCGCGATCGCGCTGTGCGCCAGTGCCTCTCCCGCCTCGGCCGAACCCATGGCCGAGGTCGGTGTCTCGGCGGGGCTGGTGCTGCGCGACGAGCAGTCCGGGGCGAAGAAGAACCCGTCGGGCATCACCTACGGGCCCGGGTTCGGGCAACTGGTGGATGCGAAGATCCGCCTGCATCGATACCTGCGCTTCGGCGTCTACTACCAGCGCTCCTACCACGAGGCGCGGATTCCCATGGAGGTGCTGGGGCCGGCCGGGACGAGCTACGACCTCGACAGCCTGCTGACGTTCTCGCTGGGCGCGCGGCTGGAGCCGACGATTTCCTTGTCGGATCGATTCCGCGTGGCGGCGATCATCGGTGCGGGCTGGGGACGCGTGACCTCGCAGAAGATGAGGGTCACGACCCCCGATCGATCGTTCACGGTCTACGAGCGCGAGGGCGTGGGTGTCGAGATCCCCTTGGGGCTCGCGGCTTCCTTCGACGTCATTCCGGGCTGGCTGGCGATCACCGCGTCCACGGTCATCGCTCCCCACCTCGCGCAGACCGGCAACCTGTTCGAAAACGCGCAGTTCGTCGATTCCAACGGGAAGATGCAGTACGCGCTCTCCTTCCCCAACTTCGCCCCGACCTTCACCCAGATGATCGGGTTGACGCTGCTGCGCTAGCGCCCCGCGGCGCCTCCTCGAGCTCCTCGCCGTCGAACCAGCGCTGCGCCCTCGCCAGCCACGCATTCATGTCGCGGCTGAACCAGTGCCCCACGTCGCCCATGCCGACGTAGGCGGCGCGGACGCCTCTCCTCTGCAGCCGCGCGGCGACGCCGACCATGTGCCACTTCATCATGTCGCGATCGCCGGAGGCCAGCAGGACGTTTCGTATCCCGGACTGTTTGAGCAGCTCCGCGTCGGGCTCGATCTTCGCTCCGATCAGCAGCAGGTTCTTCCACGGACCACGGCTTCTGTGCGCGACGTCGACCGCCACGAAGGAGCCGAGCGAGAAGCCCACGAGCGTCGGAGAAGTCGTGTCCACGCCCGCACCGAGCTCGCGCTCGAGCCGCGCCAACGCGGACTGCACCGTGGCGAGTCGAACCTGCGGGTCGCCCGACCAGATGTGACCGCCGCCGTCGCAGGCCAGGTTCGCCCGGGGGCACGCGATCCACGCTCCCGAAGTGCTTCGCTGCACGAACGACGGGCACTCGTTCTGGGGCGCGTCGCACATGCCGTGGAGGAAGAGCATCAGCGGTGCCCGCGCGCCCTGCCTCGAGGGCGGATAGGCCAGGATCGGGACGTCGCCCCGCTCTGCGCCCTCGAGCCACAGGGGGTCCCGGGGACGCGGTGGCGCCTCGGCAATCGGCTCTGCGCTGGCGGATGCGACAGTTCGTGTCGTAGCATCCCCGCCGATTGTTGCGGAGATCGTCGCAGCCCCAGGGGGCTCCGGTGCTGCGGCCGGCTCGCCTGCGACCGCCGGCCCGGCGGTGGCTCGCATGACGGCGACACCGCATGCGACGACGATCGTGAGATGCAGGGGGAGGTACTTGCGCGCGTGGCGCGCCACGGCTCCGACCACCATGGTGGGCTCCTTGCAGCTCGCGCGGCGCGAGCTGTGGTTCGGGCGACGCTCCCGCAGGCGCCCCGGATGGCGCCTCGCAACGTCGCGTTCCGATCACCCCATCGCGCCAACCTTCGCGACCGTGACAGAGCCGCGCACTCCGAGCGTCGCCTCGAGGCGCGCGTGCCCCCGCGCGGCGACGGCTCCGCACGACGTCGCGCTCCGGTGGCGTGCGCGGCTTCGCGAGTCGGCTAGCTGCGCGGCAGCGTTCGCGCGATGCGGACGGCTAGCGCCAGAGCGTGAGCTGACGGGTTCTGCCTTCGAGCAGGGCCTGGATCGTCTCCTGGAGCTCGTGGCGATCGAAGAGGTTCTGCACGTAGTCGAGCCGGTCGGTGTCGATGACCAGCGCAGGGGACTGTCGATAGGACTGGAACCACTCGTTGTAGAGCTGGTCGAGAGCCTTGAGGTACGACGCCGGCACGCCCTGCTCGAAGGCGCGTCCTCGATGCCGGATGCGCTTCATCAGCTCCTTGACCGGACACCGCAAGTAGATGAGCAGATCCGGCGGTCGCAGCTCGTCGCGCAGGCTCGTGTACAGCTCGCAGTAGGTCTTCCAGTCCCGATCGTCGATGAACCCCTGTCGGTGCAGGTGCAACGCGAAGATCTCCGCGTCCTCGTAGATCGTGCGGTCCTGGATGACGTCGTGGTCTTCCCGCTCCATCTGCCGGTGCAGGCGGAACTTGCGAATCAGGAAGAAGACCTGCGAGCGAAACGCGTAGCCCGGCATGTCGCCGTAGAAGTCGGCGAGGTACGGGTTCTCGTCGTTGGGCTCGAAGAAGGGCACCAGGGCGAAGTGCTGGCGCAGCCACTCCACCAGGCTCGACTTGCCCGCCCCGATGTTCCCGGCCACCGCCACGATGCGTCCGGGCCCTTTGCGTTCCATGCGCACCCGAATCCCATCGCTCGCAGATCCCTGCACCGGCATCAAGCCCCAGAACGCGAAATCGCGCGACGCACTGGTCGCCCTATCTCGCCTCGCGAGCGCTCGAGCGCGTCTCGCCTCGCACGCGCCCCGGAGGATCCCGCTCCTGCCCATGCGAACCTCCGATGTCGTCTCGCCCCCCTTTGCCACCGCCCGCGACCGATCTACCTGCCTGTGCGTATAATGCCGACCGTGATGCCGACTCGACGCTCCATGCTCGGCTTGCTCGCCGCCGCCCTCGCGCCGGCTTGCTCGCGGCGCAAGAGCACCGGCACCTCGAGCGCGTTGCCGCCGTCGTCCTCCGGAACCATACCCCCCAGCATGGCTACCCCGAAAAAACCCTTCGGTCCCACCGTCGCCGGTGCCTTCTACCCGGCCAACCCGTCGACGCTCGACAGCATGGTCCGTCAGTTCCTCGCCGACGGTTCGGGCGGGGCGCGCGCCGTGCCCACCG
>JAKLDZ010000126.1 GCA_022703255.1 Myxococcota bacterium
CCGGTGCCGCGGGTGAGGCCGGTCAGGCTGGCGCAGCGGGCTCTTCGGGTCAGGCTGGCGCGGCGGGCTCTTCGGGCCAGGCCGGTGCCGCGGGTGAGGCCGGTGCCGCGGGAGCGGCGGGTGACGCCGGGGCGGCGGGCGCCGCGGGCGGCGGCACGGGTGGGTCGGGACAGATCGGCGCGGTACGCGCTGCGGCCGACGGCACCGTCGACATCGCGGTGCAGGGTGTGATCGTCACGTATCTCAAGCCGCTGCTCGGCTCCGACGTCGCGGGCTTCTTTGTCCAGGCGGAAGCCGCGGGCCCGGCGATCTTCGTCGGGGTCGACCCCGCCACGCTCACACCTCCTCCGCAGATCGGAGACAAGGTCGACTTCACGGCCACGACCGTCGCGACGGCCGGCGGCCTCAAGAGCGTCACGGCGCTCAGCGGATTCTCGGTCGTCTCCTCGGGCAACGACGTCGCCGCGCTGGTGACCGACGTGACCTCTTCGGCGGATCTCGTGAGCGCGCTCGGCAACTACGAGAGCCGCGCGCTCAAGCTCACCGGCGCTCTCGCAGCCGACTTCGCCTCCGCGAGTGCTCCCCAGGTGGCCGCGCAGATCACCACGACGGGCCTCACGGACACGAACCTGCGGCTTCGCATTCCGGACACGATCCAGGCGCAGTACGACCTGGCAAACACCTGCGCGCTCACCGTCGATTACGGTGTGATGTGGCGCTACAACACCACCGCGCAGCCGTCGGTGTACCGCGCAACGGACCTGAAGGAAATCACCTGCCCGGCCCCGACGGTCGTCAGCGCGGTGCCGAAGTCGGCCACGGAAGTCATCGTGACCTTCAGCCGCAAGCTCGATCCTGCCAGCGTTCAGTTCGGGGACTTCACCTTCGACAACGGCCTCACGGCTTCCGCGGCGGCGGTGAATGGCAAGGAAGTCACCGTGACGACGAACGCCACGGTCGCCGGCACGACCTACAAGGTGACGGCGTCGAGCCTGACCGACGTCCTCGGCACGGCGATCGGGACGCCGAACGAGGCGACGTTCGGCGGGTTCGTCTCGCCGGCCAAGCTGCTGATCAACGAGATCAGCCCGAACATCGGCAGCTCGCACGACCTCATCGAGTTCCTGGTGACCGAGGGCGGATCGCTCAACGGCATCACGCTGCACCAGATCGGCTCGGCCGACGAGACTCTGGCGACGCTGCCCGACATGTCGGTAGCCACTGGTGACATCATCGTCGTGCACCTCGTTCCCTCTGGGGTCACCGGCATCGCGCCGGAGTCGGAGACGACGGCGAAGAACCAGTACCCGGTGGCGACGAACGCCGCGAACTACGACGGCGCGTGGGACATCCTCGGCGGTACCACAGGCCTCTCCTATTCCTTCCGCTCACTCAAGCTCCTTGCCCCGGGCAACGTCGTGCTCGATGCCGTCTCTGTGGTCCAGAGTACGGGCACCGCTCCCGGATCGTGGCCCGGGACGCTGCAGGCGTTGCAGGCTGAGGGCGTTTGGCTCCCCGCTGACTGCGGTGGGCAACTCTGCACGGAGTCCTCAACCCCGACTGCCACCCAGGTTTCGGTGGACTACAAGGGCGTCGGCGACAACGCGGGCGGCAAGTCGGTCCAGCGAAAGCCGGGCGCGAACACCAAGTCGGCTGCCGACTGGAGCGCCGCTGCGGCCCAGTCCTTCGGCCTCGTGAACCCCTGAGTCCCCCATAGATCCCGCCTTCCCTGGCGCCCCCCGGCGCCCCATGCGATGCCTCCGGGAAGCCCGCTTCCCGGAGCGCATCTCGTGAGTCCCTTCGACGATCTCCTCGCTGACCCGACACGCATCGCACCCGACCTCGCGTCGATCGTGTCGTCGATGCTGCGCGACCACCGCCCCGGCTACGCGCAGCCTGCCGCATCCGCGCTCGACGCCCTGCGCTCCGGCCTGCTCGCCGGGATCCAGACCGCCTCGACCCGCTTCTGGATCCCGCTGCGACAGCCCTCTGCGCGTCCCCTCGCACCCGCCTCCGGCGCCCACGTGCAGGTGATTCACCTGCGCACGCCTCCACGCGACGAGCGCGACATGGCGGGTTGGATCGTCACGCAGGACGGCTTCGGCGCCGGCGCGCTGGTGATGGTCCATGAGCTGTCGCACTTCCTGAACCGGCATGTCGTGTGGCAGCGGTCGGAGCAGTCCCCGCCGCTCGTCGATCCTTCGCTGGCCGAAGGGCTCGAGCCGTGGGCGGTTCGGTGGGTTCGCGCGCGACTCCTCGACGAGATCGCCGCGCGTCACCTGGCGTGGCTCGGAGAGGAGGGCGTGGTGCCAGGGCGCAGCGTCATGCCCGAGCCCGGTGCGTTCTTCGCATGCGCCGTGAAGATCGCCTCGTATCCCGAGGTCTACGCCGACGCGTCGTTGATGCCGCGGCTGCTGTCGCGGGGAGATCGCGATGCGCTGCGGGATCAGGTCGGGATGTGGTTCGGGGCGCTGCGCGGATTCCGTTGGTTCGAGCCGGGAACGAACCTGGCGCGGGAGCACGCGCGCTGGCTGGACGGGGAGTGCGAGGTGGCGGAGCTGGGCAGGCACGGGCCGGAACCGGTCGCGGTGGGGACGTTGTAGAGCGGGGGGGGGGCGGTGGGATTGCCGCCGACGGCCGAGAGCCGTCGGCCGGGCGTGCAGAAGCCCTGGCGGGCTTGGTGGATGCGAGGGAATGCGGATGCATCGCGGACTCGGTCCGCCACGCAGTTCGGAGCTCCGGGTCAGGCCAGCCATGAGGGCTCCCCTGAGCATCGAGGTCTGGGTCGGGCCAGCCATGGGGGCTCCCGTGAGCCTCGAGCCCCGGGTCGGGCCTATCGCGTCCGGCCGTCGGAAGGAATCAACCTCGCGTCCCCTCGACACCCGTCTACCGACACGCCCCACGCGAATCCCGCTCCGCAATCCAAGCAAGGAGTGCGGTGTCGGCACCCCCCACCTCCACGACACGCTCACCGAGGACCATGACGCCCGTGCTCGTCCATGCGCGCCGGGCACTGCCGACCGTCGTCGGCGTAGACTGCTCATTGACGTGAGCGTGGGCCTTGACGGCAACGGCAACGTGGACCGGGACGACGTACTTTGACGACGGCTCACTGCGTACGTCCATCAGCGTGCCTGTTGGTCGTGTGAAGCATTGCGGAGACGACGTGACCGTCAACGCTGTGCCGTTTCTGTCCACGTCGCGGTTGCCGTCAACCTCGACGTCAACGCCCAAGCCCACGTCAAGGTCAACCAGGACGAACACGCTGCTACCTTCCCCGCAGTGGGGGGAGGCGGCGGCGCGGGATCCCTGTTTGTGGAGCCGCACCCCCCGGAATGACTAGGGCTTGACTTGCCCCGCATTTTCGACGAACCACCAACGCGGCAATGCTCACTCCCACGGTCGCTCGCCTCTCGTCGGTGTTCCTCGCCTCCCTGGTCGTCACGACCTCGGGCTGCTGGAAGCGTGCGACCCCCGCGCCCGAACCCGCCGCGTCGGCCTCCGCATCCGCGTCCCCCTCCGCGTCCGCGGCCGTCGCGGACTCCGCTTCGGCTGCCCCAACGGCATCCGCTGCGCCCGCTTCTTCCGAGGGCGACATCGTGTTCGAAGACTCCGACGCGGGAGCCACGGTGGAGGAAGGCGCCGATGCGGGCGCCGCGGCAGCGATCGACGATCCGCGGTTCCACGATCTGCCGGCACGCACGGTCAGGGAGGGGAGTGATCAGAAGATCGTGGCGACGGCCCTGCAGTCGTGGGTGCACAAGTATCCGGACGACGAGACGCCGTATCTCGGCTACCTGCGGGCAGGGACGGTGGTGGATCGCTCGCCGGAGCCGATCATCAAGACCAAGCGCTGCAAGGGCGGCTGGTACGAGGTCCTGCCTCGCGGCTACCTGTGCGCAGGGCGTCGCGCGTCGCTCGATCTCGACGATCCGATCGCCAAGGCGAGCTGGAAGCCCGCGAAGCGGGGTGAGCCGCTCCCGTACGCCTACGTGCGTCCCGGCGATCCCCCGCCCTATCTGTACTTCACGCTCCCGTCCAAGAAGGACCAGCTCCGCTTCGAGGGATCCAAGCTCGACGAGCACCTCGTCACGCACGCCCCCGCGCGCCTTCCCAACGTGGACCAGCTCCCCGCCCCGGAGCCGATCCCCGACTTCCTGCAGCCTCCCAAGCACCTGCCGAACCCCTACGGCGCCAACCAGCGTCTCCGCTACCGCGTGCAGGAGGGCAAGGCCGATCCGCAATCCGCCTTCGCGATCATGTCGGTACACGAACATGAGGGGCGTTGGTTCGGCCTCACCACCGAGCTCGATCTGCTCGCCATCGATCGCACGAAGATCGTCAAGCCCCCGGCGACCCGCGGCGGAAAGGTCGAAGGGCTCCCGGCAGCGATCGTTCTCACGCACGGCACTCCGCGGTTCACCGTCGACGACGCCGGGAATCCCAAGAAGGACGGCGTGTGGGATCGTCGCGCGGTGCTCGGGTTGACCGGCAATCGCAAGGGCAACCTGCTCGAGACGATCGACGAAGGCCACTGGGTCTCCGGCGGAACCGTGCGAATCCTGCAACCCCGCAAGTCGTTCCCGTCCTTCGTCGCCGAAGGCAAGAAGTGGATCGACATCTCGATCAAGGAGCAGATGCTCATCGCCTACGAGGGGACCAAGGCGGTCTACGTCGCCTACATCTCCACGGGGCTCAACGAGATGGGGGATCCAGCCAAGACCTTCGCCACGGTGCGTGGCGTGTTCACCATCAAGTCCAAGCACGTGACGGCGACGATGCGGGGCAGCGCGCAGGCCGACTACGAGCTGTCGGATGTCCCCTACGTGCAGTACTTCCACGAGAGCTATGCGCTGCACGCGGCGTTCTGGCACGACGACTTCGGCCGTGTGCGCAGCCACGGTTGCGTGAACCTGCCGCCCGTGGACGCCGCGTGGCTGTTCGAGTGGACCGATCCCGTGGTGCCGTCACCGTGGCACGGCTCCAATGCGGTCGCCGGAGAGCCGGGCACGGTCGTGTACATCCACGGGTAGCGGCGCGGAGAAATGCCACTCGACAAGCAGGGGCCGCCCGCGGACATTGCGCACCTCGGCTGCCGAGGGTCTGGTAGCATCGGCCGGCTGCGACGATGAAGCACGCGCTCGAATTCCTGAATCCCGCCGGGCTGTGGATGCTCACGGCGCTCGTGCCCCTCGTCGTCCTCTACATCCTCAAGATCCAGCGCCAGCGCCTCCAGGTCCCGTCCACCTGGCTGTGGGCGGCGGCCCGACGCGATCTGCTCGCGCGCTCGCCTTTCAAGCGCCTCACCCCCCAGATTCCCCTCTTCCTGCAACTCGCGGCGCTCCTCTTCCTCGCCTTCGCCCTCTCCCGCCCTGCCACCCGCGGCCGCGCCATCGCCGGAGACCACCTCGCCATCGTCATCGACACCAGCGCCTCGATGTCGGCGCTCGACGCCTCGGGCAAGCGTCGCATCGACCTCGCCACGCAGGCCGCGATCGAGACGGTCAAGGCCCTTGCTCCGGGCGCCGATGCCATGGTCCTCGAGGCAGGACGCGACGCGCGCGTGGTCTCCCCGCTCGATCGCGACACGCGACGTCTCGTCTCTGGGCTCCAGCAGATCCGCTCGGCCGATGTCGAGGGCGACCTCGCTCCCGCGATCTCGCTCGCGGTGGATCGGCTTCGCCAACTCGGTGGATCGAGACGCATCGTCGTGTTCACCGACGGCGCCCTGGCGCGTCCCGACGCCCTCGCAGGCGTGAGCCTCCCGCTCGAGGTCGTCAAGGTCGGGAGCCCGGTGGACAACGCCGCCATCGTGCGGGTGGACGTGCGCAGCGGCACGGATCCGGCCCTCGGGACCGATCAGGTCCAGGCCTTCGCGATGATCGCGAACTTCGGGGCGCGCCCGCGGGACGTCTACGTGACGATGCGGGAGCAGAACGCCTCCGACGTCCTCGCCTCGCGCAGGATCCTGTTGAAGCCGGGGGAGCGCGCGCCGGTGGTGCTGACGTTCAATCCGGCGACGGGCGACATCGGCCAGGGGCTCGTGCTCGAGATGTCGCCGCACGACGCGATGGCCGCCGACGACGTCGCCTTCGGCCGCGTCCCGTCGGGCTCGAAGCTCCCGGTCATCCTCGCGTCGGCCGGCTCGCCGTGGATCGAGCGCGCGCTGCGCTCCGACGCCAAGGTCGAGATCCTCCCGGCTCCCGCGTCGGATCCGGCCAAGGCGGGCATCTCGCCGGGAGCCCTCGTGGTGATCGACGGCGCGTGTCCCGCGGAGCTTCCTGCCAACGACGTCATCGTCTTCAACCCGCCGCAGGGCGTGTGCCTCGGGGCCGAGATCGGCGCGGTGGTGGACAAGCCATCGATCACCTCCTGGGCCAACGCCGACCAGCGCTTCCGCTTCCTCACGCTCGACGGCGTGCACATTGCCAAGGCGCGCGTGATCAAGCCCGAGAGCGGGCGGCAGGATCTGGTTCACGCGCGCGAGGGGACGCTCATCGCGGACGCGTCGGCGCCGGGAAGAAGCGCCACGATCGTCTCCTTCGACGTCGGCGAATCGGACTGGCCGCTGAAGGCGTCATTCGTGCTGTTCATCCGCAACGTGCTCGAGCAGGCGCGGGCCCACCGCTCCCACGGCGTGGCCTCGGCGGCGCGCGCCGGCGAGCCGATCCGCCTCACCGTTCCGCCCCAGGTCGGCCGTGTCGAGGTCGTGGGCCCCGAGGAGTGGAAGCAGGAGCTCCCGGCCAAGGGGGGCCTCGCTGTGTTGTCCGAAACCGCTCGCGCCGGCATCTACTACGCGAGCTGGCAGGGCAACGCTGCGTCGAGCGTGGCCTTCGCGGTCAACCTCACCGCCGAGCGTGAGAGCGATCTCACCGATCGCCCGCTCGACCTGACACGCAGCGCCGGCGCCACGCTCACCGCGGGGGATCAGCTCACCGACGCCCACCAGGAGTGGACCTGGCTCTTGGCGGCGATCGCGTTGGCGTTCGTGCTGCTCGACGTCTGGTATCTCACGCGCAAGCCTCCGACCCAGAAGCTCGCGGAGCCGTTGCGTCCCAAGCTGCCGGAGCGTGGGCGCGCATGATCCCCCCTGCCCTGCTCCGCGCCCTGCCCTGGGCATCCCTCGCGATGGGAGTCCTGCTGATCGCGGCCTTCATCTGGTTCGCGATCCGAAAGGTCTCGCTGCACCGCCGCCCGGTGCTCCTCACCGGCGCCATCCTCGGTGCGCTCCCCGCTCTCTACGTCGGTCTCGTGTGGACCGGCCTCGTCGCCGATCGGTACCTGCGCGTAGCCCGCCCCGCAGCCACGCTCGTGTGCGCAGCCGCGACCGCGTTCGTCGCCTGGCGCCTCGCCACCCTCACGCGCCGCTTCCAGACCTCTCGCAAGCTCGCCGTCGAGATCCTCGGCGTCGGCGCCGCCCTCCTCGCCAGCCTCTCCATGGCCGGGCTCGACCTCGGCAAGCCCCTCGACCGCATGACGGTCATCTTCGTGCTCGATCGGAGCCGCTCGGTCGATCTCGTGGCCGACGCGGAGCAGCGCGTCCGGTCGGAGCTTCGCCTGGCCGAGCAGAGCATGCGCGACGACGACCGCATCGGGACGGTCGTGTTCGCGTCGAGCGCGGCCACCGAGGATCCGCCGCACCCCAAGAGCGAGCTGCAGCCCGCGCAGCGCATCGAGATCGGACGCGACGGCACGGACGTGGGGGCCGGCATCCGGCGCGCGCTCGCCGAGCTTCCGGCCGACACCGCCGCACGCATCGTGGTCATCTCCGACGGTGTCGCCAACCGCGGTGATCCCATCGGCGCCGCCGCCGCAGCGGTCGCCGCGCAGGTCCCGGTGGACGTCATCCCCCTCGATCAGCGCGTGGTCCCCGATGTCCGGGTGGTGGCGCTGCGCATGCCCTCCCGCGCGAGCATGGGGGAGGTCCTCGAGATGCGCCTGGTCACCGCATCGTCTTCCCCGGCCGAGGTCGCCCTGCGGATCAAGCGCGACGGCAAGCTGATCCAGGAGGGCAAGGCCAAGGTCGAGTCGGGCGAGGACGTGTTGCGGCTCCGAGACAAGGCCCCGGGCCCGGGCCTGCACCGCTACGACATCGAGATCACCTCCGTCGATCCCTCCCTCGATCAGGCGGCCGAGGACAACAGCGGCAGCACGTTCGTGCGCGTGCGCGGCCCCGCGAGCGCGCTCGTGCTCGAAGGCCAGCAAGGCCGCGACGCCTTCGTCGTCAAGGCCCTGCAGGATGCGGAGTTCTCCGTAGCCTCCGGGGGAGTCGGCGCCGTCCCCGCGGATCTCGGCGGCCTCGCCCTGTACGACGTCGTGTTCCTCAGCGACATCGCCGCCCACGAGCTCTCCCCTTCACAGCTCGATGCGTTCGCGAGCTACGTGCGCGATCTGGGCGGCGGCCTCGTGCTGCTCGGCGGCGACCGCTCCATGGGCCCCGGCGGCTACTCGCGTTCGCCCGTCGAGGAGGTCTCCGCGGTCTCCTTCGACATCAAGCAGGAGCGAAGGCGCGCCAGCCTCGCCGAGGCCATCGTCATCGACTACTCCGGCTCCATGGCGGCCTCCGCAGGCGGCAAGCTCAACAAGCTCGACCTCGCCAACGAGGCCGCGGCGCGCTCCGCCGCGCTGCTCGGCCCCGGGGACCGGCTCGCCGTCGCCCATGTCGACGACGCGGTCACCTGGACGGTCCCGATGACTCCGGTCACCGATGCAGCCGCGATCGGCAAGACCATCCGTGCGGTCAAGCCGGGCGGCGGAGGCATCTACACCGACATCGCGCTCAGGTCCGGCTACGCAGCCCTCGACAAGGAAGTCGTCAACCTCAAGCACCTGCTGCTGTTCGCAGATGGTTCGGATGCCGAACAGCTTACCGGCTGCCGCACCCTCGTCTCCGAGGCCAAACGACGCGGCATCACCACCAGCGTCGTCGCGCTCGGCAAGGGGAGCGACGTGCCCGAGCTCGAGGTCCTCTCCAAGCTCGGCGACGGGCGCTTCTACCTGATCGAGGACGCCAACCGCCTCCCCGCCGTGTTCACGCAGGAGACCATCCTCGCTGCCCGCTCCTCGATCCACGAGATCGACTTCCGCCCCCACCTCGTCTCCTCTGGCGCCCCCGTGCGCGGCATCGACTTCTCCACCGCCCCCATCCTCAAGGGCTACGTCGTCACCATCCCCAAGTCGCGATCCACCGTGCTGCTGACCGGTCCCGAAGGAGATCCCTTGCTCGCCACCTGGTCCGCGGGCATGGGGCGCTCCGCGGCCTTCACGAGCGATCTGAAGGACCGCTGGGGCGTGCAGTGGACGAGCTGGGCTGGCGCATCGACCCTCATCGCGCAGCTCGCGCGCGATGTCACCCGCCTCGCCGACGATCCCCACGTGCGCCTCGAAAGCGACACCGTCGGCGGCGAGCTCCACGTGCGCGCCGAGGTGGTCGGTGACGACGGTCGCGCGCAGTCGTTCCGCCGCTTGACTGCACACGTCGGCGGTCCCGACGGCTTCAAGCGCGAGGTCCCTCTCGAGCCCGTGGGCGCCGGCTCGTACCTGGGCACCCTGCCGTTGAGCCGCCCGGGCACCTACGTCGTTACCGCGCGCGACGAGCTCAAGAACGAGAACGTCGGCACCACCGGCGCGGTGCTCACCGCCGGCGAGGAGCTGCGCCCGACCGGAAGCGACCGTGCACTCCTCGCGCGCGTCGCAAGCATGACCGGCGGCAAGGTCCGCGACTCGGCCGCAGGGATCTTCCGCGACCGCATGCAGTTGCGCTTTGCCTATCGTCCCCTGACGAGTTGGCTCAGCGCCTTGGCCGCGCTCGCGCTGTTGTCCGGTGTCGCCGCTCGCAGGCTCTCCGTCCCCGATGGCTGGCTGCGTCGGGCAAGGGGCTGGGTCCCTTCGCTTCGACGCAGGAAGAAGGCGCCGTCCGCAGGCCCGGATGCCGCTGCTACCCTCGAAGAGCTCACGCGTGCCAAGGAGCGCACCCGCGCAGCCGCACCTGCGAGCACCAACGCTCCCCTTCCCCAACGCCCCGCGGCGCACGCCCCGAGACCCGCACCCGTCGCCACCAGGCGCGGCGGACCTTCCACCACGCTCGCCTCGTCGTCCGCATCCAAGGTCCACACCTCCGACGAGGCCCCGCCCTCGTTGCGATCCTCAGGATTGCCCCCTTCAGGCGCCCGTCCGCTCACCGCTGCCGAGATCCTGCTGCAACGCCGCAAGGGAAAGCCGCGCGGCTGACCCCCCCTTGCGGTTCCTCCGCTCGGTCTTCATGTCCTGTCACCGGAGGGGATCGCCATGGCCAGCATCCGGTCGTTGATGACCACCCAGATCGTCACCGCGCACCCGTTGGAGACCGTGGCCGATGTGGCCCGGCGCATGAGCAGCCGCAACATCGGCTCGGTGCTGGTCCTCGACGACGGTCGCCTCATGGGGATCTTCAGCGAGCGTGATCTGCTGATGCGCGTCGTCGGGTGGGGTCGCGACCCGGAGCGAACCAGGATCGGCGACGTTGCAACGCCCTCCCCGGTTGCGGTCGACGTCAACGCGCCGCTTCACGACGTCCTGCAGCTCTTTCGGACGAAAAGGTACCGCCACTTGCCCGTGCTCGACGATGGCCGGCCGATCGGCATCGTGTCGACGCGCGATCTGCTCGATGCGCTGGTGGACGGTTTCGAGCGATTCGTGGACGAGACGCGGTTCAAGAGGGAGATGGCGGAGGGGGCCGATCCCTACGACCACCTCGGGGGGAGCTACGGGCTCTGAGGCTCGCCCGAACTTGCGCTCAGTTGACGTCCGAGTCTGCGCCCTTGGAGCCGAAGATGCCGTCGTAGTTCTGGCGGTACGCACGCGACGCGACCCGCGGCGGCCCGGCGTGGCTCGTCGAGACCGACTCGCGACCGTCGTACTCGACCTCCACGTCCCACAAAACCGGGCTTCCCTCGCGCTCCTTGAGCTTGACGACCTCCGCCCCCTGGAGGCTGGCGCCCTCGCGCAGCGGTCGCATTTCACCTGCCTCGAGGTTGCCGTCCCGCGCACGGATCACCCGCACGCCCTGCCGGTCCTCGGTCGGCGAGTGCATCAGCACGACGTCGCGCGACTTGGGCTTGGCTGGCGGCTTGGCCGGCTTGTCCGGAGGGGCGGCGGGAGGGCTCTGGCTCACGATCATGTTGTAGCGCAACGGGGTTCTCAGCCCAACATCCCGGTTGCATTTAGCTGACAGGAGGCGAGCGGAGATTCTTGGGAGATCGGCTGCGGTCAGTTCATCCCCTTCACCGAGATCCTCCTCGACACCTCCGTCATCGCCTCCTCCAACAACTCCTTGATCGCGTCGTCGGAGAGACGGCCGTCGAGGATGATCTGCAACGACCCATCCGGGTTCTCCACGATGCCCCCGGCGGGACGGGCATCATCCCGGTTCTGGTACATGATCTTGTTGACCGGGATTGTGTGCATCTGGCCCTTGATCAGGATGTTCACCGAGCCGACGTAGGTCATGCTCGTTCGATAAGGCCCCGTCGCGCGCTGACAAGACCGACGTCTCGATCACGCGGGATGCAAATGAATGCAGAGGACTCGCGAGCGCACCCGCCGAGGCTCAGCGTCCTCGGCTCGTGGCCGGCCGGGTCTTCGACGGGATGAAGCGCACGCCGCGATGCATCAGAGCATCGACTCGCTGCAGCCACGAGCGCCATGCCGTGTAGCGCTCGACCGGGATCGTGGACAGGTCGAGCGCGACGGAGCGCGTGACCAAAACCACATCGGGGTGCCCCGGCTCCAATGAGACCTGCAGCCGTGCGACGCCGAACTCCCCTCCGTTCTCCTCTCCCCCGGGCGGCAACGGTCCGGGCCGGAACCCCGCAGGGGCGACGATTCGCAGGGTTCGCTCCTGCAGCGCAGGGGCGAGGAACGGAGGCAGCACCACCGGCAGCTTCCGCGAAACGAGAGGCGCGATCTGGCTGGTCATCGTCGAGCTCGGCGCCAACGGCACCACCCAGTCCTCCCCCTCTCTTCTCGCCAGCCCGTCGGAGTGCGCGCGGTAGGTCACCTTCGCCGTGCCCATCCCGATGTTCGGCTCGAATCCAACCCTGCCCTCCAGCCTCATACCCGAGAACCAACCGGACAGCAGGTTGCCTTCGACCCATTGGGCCCGCGACGCCTCCTCTTGCAGGTTCGTGCGCAGCTCGAAACCGTGGTCTCCTGCGTGACGCTCCTCGGCCGAGAGAATGCCTCCACCGCTCGCGTCGAGCTCCAGCTTCCACACGCCGCGCACGCCGTGGTCCGACGGCGCGCTCGTGGGCATGGCCACCACCTCGGCCGCGCCATCCTTGACGAACAGAGCCATCGCTCGCGCGTCCATCGAAGGCAACGGACCGAGCCTGCTCTGCGGGCTCGTCGCGTCCAGCCACATCGCAGGGCGCCCGTCCTTCCCAGGCAGGTACGCGATCCCATGGTCGAACAACGGAACTGCAGCCCGCTGCGAACCGAGCACCGACGGCTGCGAGGTCATGCGCGTCTGCACCAGCACCTCGCGCGCCTCGATCCCCACCGCGGCCAGCAGCGAGATCAGCAGGATCGCCTTGTCGTCGCAGTCCCCCTGCTTGCGCGCGATCACCTGCTGCGGACGATTCGGCAGCCAGAACTCCCCCGACACGTAGTTCACGTATCGGATCGTGTCGGCCACGTAGTCGAACAGCCGCTCGATCTTCTCCTGCCGCGTCGTCGCCCCGCGCGTCAGCTCCGCCGCCAGTCGCTTCACCTGGTCATCCGGCTCCGCGAACCCCTTCACCGCTGCCCGGTACCACTCCAGAAACGCGTCCCAGCTCGGGAACGTCGACCCCACCACCAGCGGGATCGTCTCGGTCGGGTGCGGCGCCAAAGGCTCGTCCGGCACATTGCGAGGACGCGTCCAGACCATCCTCGTCACGTGCGTGCCGTCGCGCTCCTGCTCCGTTCGCTCGTCCGGATCGCCGTGCAGCACATCGACGGCCAGCGGCTGCCCGACGGGAGTCTCGACGACGACCTCGTTGTACAGGAGGGGATGGGTCTCGATCGAGCCGCCGTGATCCATGAAGAAGAACGGCGGATCGCCGCGACGTCCCACGGGTCCGGCGGTATGGGTGCGCAGGGCGACCTCGACCACGTCGCCCTTCTCCAGCCTGGGCCAGCGCACCCGCGGGCGCCCTCCCTCGCTCGCCTGCTCCTCGGCGAAGGCCACGCCGCCGCCGGCGCGGTGGATGCGCGCGCGGAGCACCTCCACGGTGTCACCTTCGAGAGACGGCAGGTTCTCCATCAGATCGGCCTGCGAGCGCGGCGCGATGATCACCTCGCGCGCATACTGCACGGTCTGCATCACACGGTGATCCGCGAGATACTGCACCGCACGCTTCCAATACAGCTCCCGGTCAGCCTCTTCCCCTTCGCGCACCGGAACGCGCGCCTTGATCCCAAGAAACACCGGCGCCTCGACGAGGTGGCGATCGTCACCCTCGGACTTGCGAGCCCGCAAACGCGCTTCGGCACCGAGCCGGACGTCGCCCGGGTCCAGCGCCAGGGCGCGCCGGGTGCGCTGCTCTGCCTGCTCGAAGTACCCGGCGGCCTCGGCGGCCGCTTCCGGCGGCAGCGCTGACGCCAATTCAATCAGGCACGCCGCTTCGTTGTGCAAGTACAGCCGCTTGTAAG
>JAKLDZ010000127.1 GCA_022703255.1 Myxococcota bacterium
TGGGCGGGCGGGAATGTTGCGGGCGGCGACTGGGCGAAAAGCCCCGTGGGCCAGCGCATCAAGATCGAGAAAACCATCTATAAAATCGTCGATATCAAAAACGCCGAATGCGTGGCGGCAGAGGGCGAATTGCCGTTCTCCTCGCCGCAGGGAGTCAGGCACCAGTTCATGCCCGGCTTGTAGCCCACGGCGCCGCCTGCGCAGATCGCGTTGTCGCCGCAGTCGGCGTCGTTGCGGCACGGCGAGCAGCCCTTCGGAGTGGCCTCATGGCAGACCCCGACATCGGGACGGCACACGCCCTTGCCCCCGCCGGAATCGACGCACTCGGCGCCGATGATGCAGGAGTTGCCTCCGAGCACGCACGGCATCGAGCAGAACTTCTCGCCGTTGGTGTCGGCGGCGCACACCGCGCCGAGCTGCAGCGAGCAGTCGATGTCGGTCTCGCAGGGGGTGCACCACGTGCGCTTGACGCACGCGCGTGGGCGCTTCGCAAAGTCGATGTTCTTGTCGTCGATCGCGGTGCGCAGCGTGCCGCACCAGTACCCCGTCGGACACTGATCGTCGCTCGCGCAACCGTCCTTCTTCGTGCAGTAGCCCTCGCCCACCGGACCCACGCACGAGAAGCCGCTCGCAGTGTCGCAGGCGTCGTCCTTGCCCGAAGGGCAGGGGGTCCCGTACTGCTTGTCCACCACGGGCACCTTGATTTCGGCGCACATTCCCTTGGCGCCGCCGGCGCTCGGCGAGGGGTTGCCCACGCACTCGTAGCCCGTCGGGCAGGCGTCGCCGATCGCCGCACACGGCGTGGTGCACTTGCCCCCGAGGCAAGCGAAGCCGTGCCCGGTGTCGCACTGCGCGTCGCCCGTGCAGGTCGTGCCCAGCGCGCCGTCGGATGCGAGCCCCAGGCTCTGGCAGAAGCCGAGTCCGCTCTCCCCGGACAACGTCTCATGGCCCGGGTCGCACTTGTAGCCGATGGGGCACCCGGCTGCGTCGGTGCACTGCAGCGCGCAGAACCCCTCGGGGCGCTCTTCCGTCTTGAAGCACAGGTTGCTCTCCGCGCACTTCGCCTCGTCGCACAGCTTGAAGCACTGCCCGTCCCGCTCGACCCCTCCGCACTTCTTCTCCGGGGTCTCGTCGTCGGAGCAGCCGATGCTCAGGGCGCCGGTGACCGCCAGCGCCGTCAGCGCGGTGCGTAGGGACTGCGAGGGGAAGAAGTGACGCATGATGGAAGACCTCGGTGGAAGGGATGCTCGTCCGCCTGGAATCCGTCAGCCCGGCGCAAAACCTGCGCTGCAAACGGCCCCCGAAACGCGCGGAAGGGTGGTTCCGCGCCGGGGACGACATGATAGACTGTTTCGTGGCGGAGTCGCAATGTGGAGACACCGCCGGCGACAAGAATCTCTCGTTGGACGGAGTACCCTTCATGCGCACCGGTTGGTTGATTGCAGCTTCGGCCCTCTCCATTCCCCTGCTGCTTGTCGCGGCGTGCAGCTCGGACCCGGCGGCTCCCGAGATCGACGAGGGAATCGACAACCAGGAGGCAGGGACGAGCTTCGGCGGATCCAGCGGACAAGGGGGCTCCGGCGGCGGTGGCTCCGTTGCCTATCCCCCCGGCCCCTACGGCCACGCCGTCGGCAACGTCGTCCAGGACTTCCAGTTCACCGGCCTGATGAACCCCAAGGCCGTCGACTACGTCGCCGACAACTCCACCCTCAAGCCCATCGCCCTGCACGACTTCTACAACCCCACCAAGGACACGTCCAAACCCCGCGTGCTGTTCGTCACCGCCTCCGCTCGCTGGTGCTCCGTGTGCGCCTCGCAGGCGACTTCCGCACAGGCCGATCGCGCCTACTGGCAGCCCAAGGGCATCGAGTTCCTCGAGACGATGTTCGAGGACGAGAACAACGAGCCCGCGGAGCCCGCGGACCTGACCTTCTGGGCGAAGAAGTACAAGTTCGAGTTCCCCACCGTGCTCGATCCGCAGCTCAAGCTCGGCGTCTTCTTCGACAAGAGCGCCGCGCCCTTCAACATGATCATCGACCTGTCGAACATGACGATCGTGTACGCGGGCACGGGTCTGTTCGACGCAGGCCAGGGCAACACGGACTTCTCCAAGGCGTTGGGAGAGTAGTGCCGTGAGCGACCCTCGCATCCTCTCGCGGCGCGATGCCCTGTGGATCGCCCTCGCCGGCAGCGCCTCGCTGGCCGCGGCCGCCTGCAGCTCCTCCCAGTCCGGTGCGTCCGCGGCTTCTCCCGCGGGTACCGGCTCCGCTCCCGACTTCACCGTCGAGCTGCTCAGCGGCGACACCTTCCGCCTCTCCGATCACCTCGGCAAGGACGTCGTCGTCATCGACTTCTGGGCCACCTTCTGCGTCCCCTGCCTCGCCGTCCTCAAGCACCTGCAGGAGCTGCACGACAAGTACAAGGACAAGGGCCTCGTCGTCCTCGGCGTCTCCCTCGATCCCCCGGAAACCGCCGGACAAATCCAGCCCTTCGTCCGCTCCCGCAACCTCACCTACCCGATCGCCCACGACATCAACAGCCAGGTCGCCAACCTCTACAACAAGAAGGGGTCCGCGCCCTACCAGGTCCTCATCGGACGCAAGGGCGACGTGATCAAGCGTCGGGAGAGCTACCAGCCCGGCGACGAAGCCGGCATGGAGCAGGAGATCGTCGCCGCTCTCGGCTGAGCCCCTCCCTCCCCCGACTCCCCCTCCGCGAACCTCCTGCTCCTTCACCGGATTCCCGACGCGTCGATTCATCGTGTATCGTGCCGGGCGCAATATGACGCGCCCGACTCGAACCCCTTGTGTCGTCGATCGCGCCTCGCGCGCGACGCTCGCTCCCCTGGCGGCGTGGTTGATCGCGCCCGCGAGCCTGCTCCTCCTCGCCGCCCCGGCTGTCGCCCAGGACAAGCCCGTGCTCGACAAGCCGACCGTGACGGTCACCGAGACGAGCGTGCTCAAGTACCGCTTCGACAACCGCAACGGCGACACCGGCACGAACCGCATCGACGATCACTACGGCGAGTGGCTCAACCGATTGAACATCCAGGGGACCTCGGGGCGCTTCACCGCTGCGTTTCGTCTCGACAGCGCGCTGTACTTCCTGAAGCCGAACCCCAACACCCTCGCGTCCGAGGACCTCGACAAGGCCCTGTCGCAGCCGCCGTTGCCCGGAGAAGTGCGCGATGCCGCGTGGCAGAGGGACTTCAAGAACAACCGCACGACGCAGTACGGCCAGCTCCTGTCCGAGCGCTATCTCAACGCGATCTACCCCTCGAAGTTCAACCTCACCTACCAGAGCCGCGGCCTCGAGGCCACGGTGGGGGACTACTACGTGCAGCTCGGGCGCGGCATGGTGCTCGCCGTACGCAAGGTCGACGAGCTCGCGTCGGACACTACCCTGCGTGGCGGCAAGATCGTGTACGCGCCCGATGTCGGCAAGCGCTACAAGCTCAACGTGACCGCGGTCGGCGGCGCTGCGAACCCGATCCGTGTCGACGAAGTCACCGGACGTCTGCTGTCGCAGAGCGTGTCGGGGATCGCGGAGAACCTCGCGTATCCGTTGATGCCGAAGCCGAACGCGACGGACTACGTGACCAACCCCCAACCCTTGTTCGCACCGGATACGATCCTCGGCGGACAGGTGGAGGGCGGCTTCAAGGAGATGCAGATCGGCGTGCGCGCCGTGCAGGTGAACCGTACCGACGCGCCGTTCCACTCCCAGGCCAGCGCAGGCGCACCCGATCGCAACGCCCGCGAGATCACCGTCGGGAGCGTCTCGGTCAACGTCCCCGATCTGTTCGGGCACGGCTCGTTCTACGCGGAGCTCGCCACCCAGCAGATGTCGGACTTCATTCCCGACGCCAACTCCACGTTGATGAACCGGCTGTCCGGCGGGTACGCGGCCTACGCGCAGGCCACGGCCTTCTCGGGACCGTTCACCCTCTCCCTCGAGGGCAAGCACTACGAGCGCTTCTTCCCCCTGCACGGCAACGTCAACGCCGGCAAGGCCACCGAGTTCAGCACCGTGCAGTACAGCGTGCCTCCGACCGGTGATCCCTTCACCTCGGACTGGCACTGGGGCTCGTACAACGTCTGCGTGACCGGAGGGCGGGGGAGGCTCGATGCGCGGCTGACCGACGATCTGATGGTGTACGGGTCGGTGGGGCACGCGGTGAGCTACTCGGAGCGCAACGCCAACTGCGGGCAGGACGTCAAGCTGCGGAGTGATGGATCGGTGTTGCCCGCGGTGGAGCGCACCGCGGCGGACCAGAACCGGATCTGGGATCCGTTCGCGGGCATCGAGCTGACGTTCGAGCAGGGGCGCAGCCACTTCTACGCGAGCAGCGGCGTGCACTTCGACACGACGGCGGAGCCTATCGCGTACACGGGCGACGCGACGACGAAGGTCTACTACCGGGACAACTGGCAGCGCTACTCGCTGCTCAAGAAGATCCACGGACCCTGGAGCCTCGAGATGACCGGCTGGCACCGGTGGCGCTACATGCCGACCGAGCGGCTCACCCCCTGGAGAGAGGGAGAGAACTACATCGGCGCGATCTGGTCGCCGAAGCTCACCGTCGCGCTCGGCTACGAGTACTCGACCAAGGAAGGCGACCTGAAGCACTACGTCAACGGCATGGCGCAGTGGCGCTTCACCACCGCCTCCCTCGTTCGCGCCTATGTCGGCCAGAACCGTCCCGCGCTGCGCTGCATCTCGGGAGTCTGCCGCCAGTTCCCGGCCTTCGAAGGCGCACGCCTCGAGGCCGTCGTCACGTTCTAGGAGAAGCGATGAGCCTCGTCTTGATCGCCACGGTGGCGGCGGCGTCGGCCGCGATTGCGGCGGGCGCAGCCGTGCTCGTGCGCAGGGCTTCCCGATCCGCGTCCGCACCCTGCCCGTTGCCCGCGGCGCTCGTGCCTCCCTTCGATCGCGTCGGCATGCAGCCCGGCGATGTCGTGCTGCGCGGGCGCGAGGAGATGTGGCTCACGGGCGTGTGGGTCTTGCGGGAAGGTTCGGAGTGCGTTGCGGCGGTGTTCACGGCCGGGGGATCGTCGGCCGAGTGCGCGCGCGCGCTGATCGTGCGCCCGGGGCCTCCCCGTGCGGTCGCATGGGTCTGTGCGTGCGAGACGTCGAATGCGACCGATTGCCTGGAGCTCGGTGGAGAGCGTTATGCGCGCAGGGCGCGGGTGCCGGTGTCGATCGAGCGACACGGCGAGGCGCCGGAGCTCGCGGCCGAGGGCACGTGGCATCGCTACGAGTCTGCGGGGGGGGCGCCTGCGTTTGCGATTGTCGCGGGGGAGCGCGTGCTCGTGTGGCGCGGCACGTGGGAGGGGGAGGGGAGTCTCACGCGGATGGCGGCAGGCGAGGCGACGTTGCGGAGGGGGTGAGGCGAGGGGCGGGCGGACCGTTCTCGTTCCGGACTCTGCGCTTGACGGCGTACACCAACGCATCAGACAGGGCAGCACCTGGATGAGCGGCCTCGAAAGCGGACGAGGTCTCGGACGCGTTTGCGCCGGGATGCCGGTCTGGTCATGTTTCTCCAGTGAATGCCAGCGGTCAGCCCGCGATTTGAGGTCCGGGGTGGCTGGAGGTCGTGCTGGGGGCCTCGATGAGCGAACAGGCGAAGGCTATCCCGACACGGATAAAGGCGTCCTCGGATGACTCAGGTCTCGCGCGTCCCGGGACAGGATCTCACTCCGCATCCGCCCGAAGCGACACAGTCCATTGCTCGAGCTGCTCCCTGGTCAGCTCCGAGTTCTCGAGCAGCTGCAGCAGCTCCTCCTGACGCGGCTGCCCGAACACCACTCGATAGATGGCCAGACTCCGCTTCAATCGACGAAGCTGCTCCACCTCGGACGAGAAGGGCACAGTCGGTACGCATCGCCGGATTTTGTGCGGCCCCGGAGCGATCCAGTGCGGCACCAGCTCGTGGGCGCCTCCGTGCCGCTGCTCGGCAACGTTGAAGAGCACGTCCCATGGATCGCTCTCCCGATCCCAGTGCTGCTTCAGCACGGCCATCGCATCCTGCGCGACGTTCTTCCGAATCGCGAGTCCCTTGTAGCGGTGGACGCGCCCTTCACGCTGCTCCAGGTCGACGGGGTTGCCGGGGAGGTTCCAGTGCCAGATGTCGTGGCACCAGGGATGAAAGTCGAGCCCCTCCTGCCCTACCGAGGTCGACACGAGCACGAACGGGAAGAAGGGTGACTTGAACGCAGTACGAACGCTCTCCTCACGTGCTTCGGTCGTCCCCGAGTCGCCCTTCACGGTGCCATACCGGAGCGCGAAGCTCGTACGCATCGAAACCCGCTCGCGCGTACCGCCTGCATCGCCCGCGTCCATCGCCTCGATCCGACGAGCTCCCGGGGAGTAGATGTCGGGCTGGATCCTCGAGACCTTCATGGTGACCGAATCGGTCAGCGCTCTGGCGACGCTCTCGCACAGAGCGTCTGCAGCCTTGTCATCCCATGCGTATTGTTCCCAGAGCAGGTGCACCTGCTCGTCGATCACGGCTTGGAGATTCCCTTTCACAGCGTAGCTGAGGGTCGTCTCCCAGTAGCTCTCGTCACCGTCGTCGACCGCGCCGCGAAGCATGCGAATGATCTGCGGCTGGTTGAACAGGGTGCGGAAGCCCCCGGCCACCTGCACGGCAGCTTTGCGACGAGCGATCGGGCTCACGTCTGGCCTGCGGAGCGCTCGCGCAACGACGTTGGCCGGACTTCCGAGAGCCAGCAACGCTAAGGTGTCAGCGAGCGAGTCCGGCACCGCACCGAGCTTCAGCTCTCCGTCGAGGAGCTTCAAAGCCTCCTTGCGATGTGCGAGCAGCGCTTCCGAGCCTCGCACGGACGAATCCTCCGTTTCCCCATCCTCGTCCTCGTGCCCCTCGTTGATCCACTCCTCGAGCAGCGTTCGAAGGGTTGGATCCCCGCGATCCAGCAGCAAGGGCGCTGCCCAGTGCCACCGCGGATCCTGGGGCCCTTCGCTCGGGAAGTCCGCCTTCAGCTTCTCGACAAGCTCTCTCGCCATCGCAGCAACCGACACGAGCACTGGCTTGCCTTCGACTGCGAGGGCCAGCGGAGAGACGCCATCGGCAAGCGCGAAGCAGGGAATCGCGAGCGCGAGGGTGGTCATGTTCGCAGGCTTGTCGTCGCGCACGAGATAGCGGAGCAGCGGGCGCTGGCGGCGGTACAGCTCCGCGTAGCCGACGTCTGGTGACTCCCCCATCATCCCGCGCTCGGCCTCGTAGCTCAGAAGCGCGCTCACGACATCGGGCACGACGTTCCACGAGGAGAACACCAGCTTCTTCGAGAATCCCTCGTTGTCCTTCCAGGCGTCGTCGAGGGGCCAGTACGGCAACGTCGGCGGCAGCCACAGCATCGACCACTGCTTCTTGCCGAGTGCGTGCTCCGCCAGGGACCGGAGCCGCGCGTTGGCGGGGTCGATTGCTTCGTAGTTGTGGATCTGATCGACTCGCAGGAACTCGCCACCGACGCGCTCGAAGCAGTCTCGGACGCCCTTCAGATGGAGTTTCTCTTTGAACATCTCCTTGAGCTGATAGGTCTTCATGAAGTTGAAGAGGTAGGGCGCCGACTTCCAGTACTCGACAACATCTCCGCCGCCAATTTCGTCGGCAAGCGCCTCCGTCGCCATGTAGTGCTGGAGGTCCTTGCGGTGCAACGGCGCGCGAATGATCGGCTCCTCGATCATGGCGTCCCGCGCGTCGGTGGAGTCGATGCGCTCCATTCGCACCATCACCCGTTTCAGGAGCCGTTGAAGCTCGTCACGAGCCGCGGTCACGCTCTCGGAAGAGCCGACGGTTGCACCCAACAGAGCCTGTCGGTACCGGGCGATTGCGCCCTTGAGCAGCAAGAACCGGGCGTCGTCGTCAATCAGGAACTTCATCGTATCGAGGAAGTCGTCGTACGGCTCGCCCTCGAAGGATTCGTCCGTGGTCGCGAACCATCGATACGGAGTCGCCGATAGCAGCAGAGTTGCTACCCGGTTGCCCTCCGGTGTGCGGTAGTCGAACAACTCCCTTGCCAACTCGGACAACTCCGTCTGTGCGGTCTCGTCATCCCCTGTCGAAAGAAGATCCTTGAAACGCTGGAACTCGTCCAGGATGATGATGTCGGGCTGAAGTGCGTCGATGCAGGTCCGTGCCAGTAGCTTTCTGAGGGTGCCGACGGTCTTGTATCTGCGACTGCGTTGCTCGTCATCAAGTCTCGCATCTGCGCGAACCAGCGTTTCGCTGGCCCACCGGAGTGACTTCTGGATGTCTCGGTCCTTCTTCAGCCTGCGGTGGAACTTCTTCGACCAGTCGTCCGCGACTTCAGGCAGATAGCTGAGATACCCGTTCCGCCATCTGTTGTGCTCCACGTCGCCTTGCAGGAGGTTCTTGAGCCAGGCGGGGTCGCCATGCTCCTGCCGCAACAGGGCGTACAGCACGACACGCTCGTCCACTCTGCCATATCCACTGATTTGCAGCGCCGTTCCCGGCGTGAAAGAGACGAAGTTGAGCTTGCTGTCAAAGTGCGGCAGCTGCTTCGGCAGCAACGTGAGCCGCGTACCCTCGAGGCTCGTGCCGCCGATGTGCAGCTTGCGTAGATTCTCGCGGGCAAGTGCCGAGTTCGAGCAGACGTAGAGCACGTCCAGGCGCTTGACCGAGTCCCACCGCCGGTCGACGATCTCGCTGATCACCCCCCGCGCGATGAGGGTCTTGCCCAGCCCGACCTCGTCAGCCACGAGGAAGCGGCTGCTGCCCTCCGGGTCGAAGAGCCTTCGCACGACGTGCGCCACCGTCCTCTTTTGGAATCCGCGCAGCTTGGCGAGCAGCCTCTCCTTGTCAGGCCTCGGAGTCTGGTCCTTCGCGCTCATGCTCCACCTCCCGCATCGGTCGCAATCGGATCGCCTGTACGCTCGTGGTCGTCGCGGGCAGGAATGAGTTCGCGTACGATGCTCCAGAATTCGAGGAGGTCCGGCGGCAGCACCTTCTGGGTTGCGTAGTCGTCGTTCGATGAACGAAGCCGCTCGATCGTGCGGTCGATGGCCCGCAGACGCTCCGGGCTCCTTCGCAGGGCGCGGACGACGCCTTCCAACAGCACAGCGTCGGTCTGCTCCGAGCGGCCCCCGTTGACGCTGCCTTCGCGGCGGCGGGGTTCCCCCCCTGCAAGGTCGCGCGCCGTCCCACCGACGTCAGCCAGCAGCCGCCTGAGGTAGTTCAGGAAGTCGCCTCTGTTGCGAATCACGCTGCGAACGACCATCCCGGCGCGATCGGAAGGAAAGCCCGTCACCGGCAACTTGCAGGTGAACGTCGCCGAGGCCGTGCGGCCATCCATGGTCGCTTCAATCCGGAACACGAAAAATGCCGTAAGCGTCTCGATCGTCAGCCCGCGGAACTCGACAGGATTCCCGGTCCATCGCTGGGCATGACCCTGCGGCAGGGTCAGGGGCCACAACGTCACTGTGGTGCCCTCCAGCAACCGGAGATCTCCGCCAAGGCGAAGAGACCAGCCACCCGATTCGCTCTCCGCGCATTCGACCTGTAGAGCTGACCGCACGACGAGTTGTTGTGCCTGGTCGACCAGCGCCTGGGCCTGGTCGGGCGGCGTAGGCGTTGGGGACAGCGCTATGTCGTATGGACGAAGGAGCGACTCAAACCCCGATTTCAAGAACTTGTCGATTCCGACGTCGCGTGTCCGTCCCTCGAGACGAACCAGGAACTCGACATTGGTGCCGCTCTTGACGGGGCTGGTGAGGTTTGCCGACCCGAGCCACCAGGCCGTCCTGCTCCCGTTCTCCACCGCGAGCGCCTTGGCGTGCAGACCGTGCAGAACATCGCACGAGCGGTCCACGGACTCGCTTTCTCCTACTTGCGCGTCGGTTCCCGCAGCGTCGTGCAACCCGAAGCAGCGCCAATCCGCGAGCGCGGCGCGATCACAGGAGTCGAGCGTCTCTTCCCGGGAAACGAGGATGCGGTCTGGCCCGAGTTTGGCCAGCCAACGGAGCGCGTCGTCGCTCAGGAAAGGGCTGATTCCCAGTATCCTTCCCCCCTTGCCCGGGTTCCAGATGCGTTGGTTGTCGAGTCCGAGCGCGACAAAGCTGGCCCTTGTGCCGGTGTCGAACGGCTCGGGGGCGAAGAACGGCGTGCGCTCCGCGTCGGATGCGAGTTCTTCGATCTGCTGCTTGCGTTCGTCGGAAAGGCGGCCTCTGCAGACAAGCTCGGGCAGGGCCCGTACCAGGCTGGCCAGGTCGTGGCTATCGGCGACGACCTGCTTCGGATTGGGGATCCCCTCGAGAGACACGAGAGTGTCCCAGCAGCGGCTTGCCGACAGGTTCCGCGACAGAATCACCGCTCGAAGCAGAACCGACTGGTCAGCGCCATTCCGGAATCGTATGAGCCAGAGCTTCGGGTGGAAGATGGCGAAGTCCGCACGCGCCCGCACGGGAACGAAGGAATCCTCGAGAAGTGACAGTAGTCCGTGGCGAAACGCAGGAGCGTTGGCTCGCCCGTCCTCGCAGAATACCGTAAGGCGATCCCCAACGCGATGGATGGCCTCGAGCATCCACACGGGGTCGTGCAGCACAGCGTCCGGATCGGCGAGGGTGGTGCTGGACAGCGCGATAGGCACGAACAGGAATGCTTCAAAGTCGAGGGTGAAGGTCGTACCGACTGCGCATTCGAAGACATAGCCCGTCGGGGCACGGAAGCACTCGGAGTACAATCGTCGATGTTGGGTGGCAAGCATCTCACCCCTCCTGTCCGCGGCCAAGGTCGAGGCCTGCATACAGGTCTTCCAGCAGCGTGCGCACCCGGAACCAGCGGAAGTCCATCACTCCGGTGCCGGATTCGCCTCCCCAGCGCGCGAGCGCGTTCGGATTCGCGAAGCGGGCACGTGACAGGCCCTTCACGTCGCATTCTCGACCCATGACGAGCTTCCGGGACTCCGCATCTTGTGCCAGGGCACGAGCACCCTGCCGACGAACCAGGTCGAACCACTTGTCCACGAAGATGCGATCGCCCCGAACGATCGGTACGGGCACACCGGACTCCCGCAGAAAGCTCCACAGCTCATCGGGAGACCACTCCTCGACCTGCGCCATCTCTGCAGCCCATTGTTCCATGCTCTTTTCGTAATCAGGGATGCGATCGCGATGAGCGTCGAGCTGGGACACGCGACAGAGCTGCAGGTTGTAGAGCAGCGCCGCGCCGCGGACCAGCGTGGAGAATCCACGCGCGTTGCGCATCATGCGGGCAAGCCTCGCCGGGAGCCTGTCCACCGCATCCCACGGAGTTCGGACATCGAGCCTGGGGCGCGTCAGTGCGAAGTGTGCCAGCAGCGACCCGCCGCAGCTCTCCATCCGGTCCCGCAGGTACACCGATTCCTCGCGCTGCATCGTCATAGAAAGGGAGCTTCGCCAGTCGGGTGGCGCGTCAGGCATTCGAGGGTCCCACGCGACCCGGAGGTCCGGCGCAACGCCGCCGTCATCAGGAATCAACACGTGCTGGTTGTGCTGGCGAATGGCGTCCCATCGTTCGTGATACTCCCACTGGCTCAGACTGAGTCGGAAGATGCCCCAGGTCATCAGGCCGTTCCAGTATACGCTGCTCGGCAGCCGTTGCAGAGACCTGCCTGACAGAGCCCCGAACGCGCCCGGCTCATCAGCGAGAACCTCAATCAAGTCACGCTCTGCGCCGTCTACCAATGTGCCAATCCTCGCCGACGTGGTGCTTCGAGGAAGGCCCTGGTAGATCCAGGGCACGATCAGGAAGTAGCGGAGCCGCGTCTGCACCGTCGACGTCCCAGGAAACATGATATCGGCAAGCGCGTCACGGATCGCTCCCAGGCCGAGCTCATCCCGGGTCTCGGTCTCCTTGAACAGTGCGAGCGCCTGTCGCATCCGCTCCTGCTCGGTTGCCGAATAGTCCACCCATGCAACGAAAGAACCCATGGAACACCTCGACACCAGACCAGTGAACTTCCCTTACGACCCGCCCACCTCGACCATCTCGCCCACAACGGGATAGTGCAGCCACGACTCCTTCACCTTCAGCCCCTGTCCCTCGAGCGCTGCCCGGTACGCCTCGACCTGACCCGAGTACTTCAGCGCGTTCTGCTTCCCACCGCTCTTGTGATCGACGAGCACCACCTCGGTTTCTGACAAGAACAAGAGCAGGTCGGCGGCGCCATACCACTGCCCGCCGTCGGTGCGTGGCCCGCACAGCGGCACCTCCGTGCGCCACGTGGCCTTCGGGTGCCTTGCTTTCACCCACTCGCTGAAGCGCTCTCCCATGCGCACGAGGTCTGAGGCGCTCAAGAATGTCTCTGCGCCAAATCCGATCAAGCAGCGCTCTGCGATCGCGATCAAATCCGATCGCGGCAGGCCTCCGTGCGACGGCAACGACCCCAGATACATGTGCACGGCATCTCCCAGCAGCGCGGGCTCGTCTTCCTCCTTGTCGAGCTTCGGCACTGTGAACCTGCCGCCCGGCATCGGCTCCTTGGCGACGATCGCCGCCGGCACCTTCTCCGCCTGGCTCGGGCTTGCGAACCTGTCCGGATGCTCCGGCGCTTCCTGCGGACGCTCAATCAGCGACTGCCATCGTTGCTTGCCCGCCTTCTCGAGGTCCAGTTGATCAACCAGCGGGGGCTTGATGCGCTTCAATACGTAGGATGTCTCCAGTCCCTTGATCCGGTGTTCGCCTTCGCCCGCCTCCGTGCTCGCGAGGACGTCGGCCTGCGGGAGCATCGAGAGCCACGCTGTCTTGCCTTCCTGGTGAGCGAACACGAGCTTGTCGCGGGCGCGGGTCATGCCCACGTACATCAGCCTGAGCGATTCGGCGAACTGACGCTTGCTCGCTCGCTTGCCTTCCGGTGTCTCCAGTGCCTTGTCCTCGAGACCGGTCCCCTGCGTCAACCCGCCGTTCATCTGGTTCGTGTCGAACGGCCACGGCCAGTATCTGAGCTTGCGCCCTGAGAGGGGATTGTCCGCGTCGATCTTCTCTCCCTCGACCACCGGACTCCACATGTCCGGACCGCGCTCGAACTGCAGATCGCACAGGATGACCACCGGCCACTCGAGCCCCTTCGATCGGTGGTAGGTGAGGATCGTGACCGCGTCGATTCCGTAGGGCGGACGAGCCGTGTCCCCACCTTCCTCGGCGAGGTCCGCGAGGTAGCTGAGCATCCCGGAGAGAGTCGCGGCGCCGCCACGACTGCGCAGCTCCTCCTCGTACCCCTGGGCAACGGCGACCAGGGAGTCGAGGTTCGCCAGTCGCCGCGCAGCCTCACCCCACGCGCGGACGTGATTGCCCACCTCCAGCGCGTCGATGACCCGCTGCACGATGACCGAGGGCGACAGTGCGTTCTGCGAGAATTGTTCGAGACGCCCCAGGGACTGCTCACCGGCAAAGGGCGCCTTCTTCTCTTCTCCGAGGAGGGCCGAGAGTCGCTGCTCGAGCCACTTCGGAGTCTTCTCCTGGGGGTCTCCGAGAATGTGCAGCAGTTGGGCGGCCGCTAGGCTGTCATGCCGATCCGCCACCAGTCTCAGTCCGGCAACCACCAGCGCGCACTCGCGGGTATCCAGCAGCCCCGGCAGGTCGAGGAGCGCAGGGATCCCGATGGCCGAACATGCTTC
>JAKLDZ010000128.1 GCA_022703255.1 Myxococcota bacterium
TCTGCATTGCTCCTCTCCCCTCACGCGAGCGTTACATTGGTGCTACGCAGGCTCCGCGGGGTTGGCTCATCGCCGGACCACATTCTGTTGTGGAGAAATATTCTTCGAGGCGGGCCTGGGCCTGGTCGCCGAAGAGAATGGCCGAGGCCTCGGCCAGCCCGGGGGAGCGGCGGATCTCGCCGCGGCGGACGACGAGGGCGATCTGCGAGCGGCGGTGCTGGGTCAGATCCCGTTGGGGCGCCTGGGAACTCCCGCGGACATCGCGGCCGCGGTGGCTTTCCTGTGCAGCGAGGAGGCTGGCTACGTGACCGGACAGGTGCTCTCGGTCAACGGTGGAATGCACATGGCGTGAGGCGATCCGCGTCGGAGTTTCGACACCCGACCGGATCCGAGGCGACCTCCGCGCACGAGCGGTGCGAAACGGGTTTCGCCACGTTTTGCTCTTGATGGCCGTTTCGGAGCGCGCTACTCAACCCGCCACTTGCGCCTCGTGGCGCCTCGATCGCAACCCACCGCGCGTCGGAAAGAGAAGACCCATGGCGGACAATCGCGACATTGCGGCTGAAGTCAAAGCCATCATCAAGGAGCAGCTCGACGTCGACGACAAGGACATCAAGCCCGAGTCGACGTTCATCGAGGATCTGGGCGCAGACTCCCTGAGTCTCGTGGAGCTCGTGCTCGCGTTCGAGGAGCGCTTCGAAATCGACATCCCGGACGAGGACACCGAGAAGATCCGCAAGGTCCAGGACGCGATCGACTACATCGAGAAGCACGCCAAGAAGCAGTAGAGGAGCAGCCCCGGCGCCCGGCGCCTGCGGTGTCAGCTCTGCTGTCCCGCCTTCGCCGTCTCCCCGGGGCGATCGTCAGCATGGACCGCCAGCACGAACGTGTCGTCGTCACAGGCCTGGGCCTCATCGGCCCATGTGGCATCGGTATCGAAGAGAACTGGTCGTCGGTGCTCGCCGGACGCAGCGGAATCGGACCCATCACGCAGTTCGACGCCTCGACGTTCCCTTCGCGGATCGCGGGCGAGGTGAAGGGGTGGGATCCGCTGCGCTGGCTCGACAAGCGCAAGGTCAAGGAGATCGACCGCTTCACCGAGTTCGCGCTGGTGGCCACCCGCATGGCCATCGAGGACTCGGGGCTCGACCTGACCGACGAGGACCGCGAAGAGGCAGCGTGTGTCGTCGGGGTCGGCATGGGCGGTCTCGCACCCCTCGAGCGCCTCGTCGACACCCTCCGAGCCAAAGGGCCGTCGCGTATCAGCCCCTACGCCATCCCGCAGATCATCAGCAACATGGCCTCCGGCCACGTCTCCATGATGTTCGACCTGCGCGGGCCGTCCATCTGCACCACCTCCGCATGCGCCTCCGGCGCCCACGCCATCGGCGAGGCCGCCTGGATGCTTCGCACCGGTCGCGCCCGCGTCGCGGTCTGCGGCGGCGCCGAAGCCACCATCACCCCCTCGGCCATCGGTGGCTTCGCTGCCATGTTCGCCCTGTCACGACGCAACGACGCGCCGGAGCTCGCAAGCCGTCCCTTCGACAAAGGTCGCGATGGCTTCGTCCCCTCCGAAGGCGCCGGGATCGTCGTGCTCGAAACCTTGAGCCGCGCCCGCGCGCGCGGCGCCAGGATCTACGCCGAGGTCTCCGGCTACGGCTGCTCGAGCGACGCGCACCATCCGGTACAGCCCGCGCCCGAGGGACGCGGTGCGCGCGTATCCATGACCCGGGCTCTCCACGATGCCCGACTCGAGCCCTCGACCATCGACTACATCAACGCTCACGGTACCTCCACACCCCTCGGCGACATCCAGGAGTGCGTCGCCATCCGCCACCTGTTCGGCGACCGCGCTCGCCCGGGCAACGGGCTGTGGGTCTCGTCCACCAAGTCCACTACCGGCCACCTGCTCGGCGCTGCCGGTGCCTTCGAAGCCGCCTTCTGCGCCCTGTCCTGCGCTCGCGGCGAAGTCCCTCCCACCAGCAACATCGTCGAGCAGGACCCCGCCTGCGACCTCGACGTGGTCCCCAACGAGGCCCGGCGCCGTCCCATTCGCCACGCCCTCTCCAACTCCTTCGGATTCGGCGGCACCAACGCCTCTCTCCTCATGTCCGCGATCTGACCCCCCCCCGGCTCCCTCTGGTCGAAAACCCCAAGTCGAGGTAATCCTGCCAGCATGCTCAGGCTCGCGATCGCCTCGGACCACGGTGGCTTCAACCTCAAGGCCGAGATCTTCGATGCCCTCACCAAATGGGGGTTCGTCGTGGAAGACCTCGGGACCCACTCGACCGCGTCTTGCGACTACCCCGACTACGCCCACCTCATGGCTCATACGATCCTCGACGGTCGCGCCGACCTCGGCGTCCTCGTGTGCGGATCGGGCGTCGGCATGTCCATCGCCGCCAACAAGCACCCCGGAATCCGCGCTGCGGTCGTCTCCGACCCCTACAGCGCGCGCAAGTGCCGCGAGCACAACCACGCCAACATCCTGTGCCTCGGCGAGCGTGTCCTCGGCTCCGGCCTCGCCCTCGTCTGCGTCCGCGCCTGGCTCGATGCCGTCCCCGACCCCGACCCGCGACACGTCCGGCGCATCGCCATGATCGAACCCGGGAAACGCGCAACATGAAGTGCCCGTTCTGCGGCCACCTCGAGAACCGCGTCATCGACTCGCGCCTCAGCAACAACGGCGAGGTCACCCGGCGCAGGCGTGAGTGCGAGCAGTGCACGCGTCGCTACACAACCTACGAACGCATCGAGGATCTGCTCCCCTCGATCGTCAAGCGCGACGGACGTCGCGAGCTGTTCGACCGTCGCAAGGTCGTGCAGGGCGTGCGCGCCGCGTGCAGCAAACGTCCCATCTCCCTCGAGCAGATCGACTCCATCGCCGAGTCCGTCGAGCGCGAGCTGCAAGAGGCCGGCGAGCGCGAGATCCCGTCCACCCGCGTCGGCGAGAAGGTCATGGACCGGTTGCGCGAGCTCGACGCCGTCGCCTACGTCCGCTTCGCCAGCGTGTACCGGAAGTTCAGGGACATCGACGACTTCGCGCAGGAAGTCGCCAAGCTTGTGACCGAACGCTCCTCGCAGTAGAAGGATCGTCTCACTACGATGGCTGTCAACGCTGACCTGGATGCCAAGATGATGGCGCGAGCCCTGGCGGAAGCCCGCCTGGGACGCCCGTCCCCCAATCCCAACGTGGGCGCGGTCGTGGCCCTGCAGGACCAGATCCTCGGCGTGGGCCACCATGAGCGCGCTGGCTCCGACCACGCGGAAATCGTCGCTCTGCGCGCAGCCGCCGACAGCGCCAAGGGGGCCACCCTCTACGTGACCCTTGAGCCGTGCAATCACCAGGGACGCACCGCCCCCTGCGTCGATGCCATCATCAAAGCCGGTGTCGCTCGCGTCGTCGTCGGTTGCCGCGACCCCAACCCCCATGTCGAAGGCCACGGCATCGAGCGCCTCCAGCAGTCCGGCGTCGAGGTCACCCTCGGCGTTCGCAAGGACGAAGCCCGCGCCCTCATCGAGCCCTGGGTCAAGCACGTCACCACGGGACTGCCCTACATCATCGTCAAGCTCGCGGTGTCCCTCGACGGCCGCATCGCCACGCGCACCCGCGCCAGCAAGTGGATCACCGGCCCCGAAGCGCGCGCCAAGGTCCACGAGCTCCGCGCCGCTTGCGATGCCGTCTGCGTCGGCGTCGGCACCGTCGTCGCCGATGACCCCTTGCTCACCGTCCGCGACGTCGAAGGCGCCAACCCCGTTCGCGTCGTCCTCGACTCCAAGCTCCGCATCGCCGCCGGCTCCAAGCTCGTCACCACCGCCCCAGAAACCCCCACCATCATCCTCACCACCGCCGAGGCCCCCGAGGCCAACGAGCGCCAGCTCACCGCCGTCGGTTGCGAAGTCATCCGATGCGCACGCAGCAACGAGGGGCGTGTCGATGTCCAAAGCGCTTTCCGCGCTCTCGCCCAGCGCGGCATCGTCACCGTCCTCGTCGAGGGCGGCGCGGAGCTGACCGGAAGCATGCTCGCCGCCCGCATGGCCGATGAGCTGCACGTCTTCATCGGCCCGCTGCTCCTCGGGCCCAGAGGACGCCCCGGTGCGGTCGATTGGGCCGGTCCCGACGAGCCCACCGATGCGCCCAAGATCGTCGATCCCAAGTGGGAGCTGTGCGGCCGCGACGCCTACGTCCACGGAGTGTTGGCCTACCCGTCGCGCTGACCGCGTCCCGGCTCGCGCCTCCCGGTTGCCAACCCGCCCCGCTGGCGCTACTCCACTTCCGTCCCCAAGGTCATCCCATGGCGCTCCTCCCCATCCTCGAATACCCCGACAAACGCCTCCGCCAGAAGGCGCTCCCCGTCGAATCCGTCACCCCCGATGTCCAGCAGCTCGTCGATGACATGGCCGAAACCATGTACGCCGCCCCTGGCGTCGGCCTCGCCGCCAATCAGGTCGGCATCGCCCTGCGTATCTTCGTCATCGATACCGCCAACGAAAACGAACCCTCCCAGTTTCGCGCCTTCATCAACCCCGAAATCCTCGAACGCGAAGGCGAGCTCGTCTGGCAGGAGGGCTGCCTGTCCTTCCCCGGCGTCAGCGAAAACATCGAACGCGCCGCGCGCGTCCGCGTGCGCGCCCTCGACCGCGACGGCAACCCCTTCGAGCTCGAAGCCGAGGAGCTGCTCGCCGTGGCGATCCAGCACGAGTACGATCACCTCGACGGCAATCTGATGATCGACAAGCTGGGGCCGCTCAAGAAACGCCTGGTCCAGCGAAAGCTCCAGAAGCGTACCGAAGCCCGCCCGTGACCTGCGTCCGGGCCGCGCGCGCGCCCGAGTTCGACGCATCGACCTCGACGGGCGCAACGCACACGCTCCATGCCCGGGCGTGCCCCGCGCTTGCCGTGCGCGAAGCCCGCCCGTTCGCCTCGATTCGAGTCCGGCCTACTTCCTGAAAAGCCCGGGCTCCAGGCTCAAACCCCGCGCCGCAAGATCCTCCGCCACCGTGGGGATCACTCCCGTCGCGTGGAAGCTCCCTTCCATCGCGCCGCCACTGGCCGTGCGCTCGAACGAGAACACGAACAGATCCCGCAACGCCACCGAGCCACCCTCGACACCCGCGGGCTCTGCAACCCGAAGCACCCGCGATCGACCGTCGCGCAGTCGCGCGTACTCGATGAGCACGTCGAACGAAGCGGCGACCAGCTCACGCGCCGGATCGATGCCGGTGCCGAAGCGGGCAGCCTCGGCCGACAGACGCGCCACGGCGAGACGGAGTGTGGCCGCGCGGACTCCGGCGATCACCCCTTCTGCTCCTCCCGCGATGGCGTCGAGGAGCTGCGCGGCAGCCTCTCCGCCCAGCGAGGGCGCGAGCAGACGGTCCGGTCGCAACCTGCAGGCTGCGCTCATGACCTCGCGCGCGCGATCGGAGGAGCCGATCATCAGCGTGCTCGCGTTCGGCACCAGCGGCCCCGGGGGCCCAGGCTCCTGCACCACCAGCACGCGCTCGCCCAGCGTCGAGGCCGAGGCGAGCGCTCCCACGAACACCCCCACCCCGGAGCCCGGCGGCCCCGCGATCAGGATGTTGCGACGCGCCCCGACCACCTGCGTCAGGAACGTCGCTATCGCACGCGACATCACGCCGTTGCGAACCAGGTCCTCGATCGTGTGCGCCGCGTGTCCGCGCCTGCACAACGACGCGATCGCTCCGTCGACCGCGTAGGGATCGAACAGCGCCACCAGTTGGGTGCCGTCGCGCAGCACCCGCTCGACGACCGCCTCCCCTTCGCCCACCGGGGCACCGGTCTGCCAGCAGAGCCGCCGCAGAATCCTGCGACACGCCGCGTCGCTTGCAAACGGCGTCTCGAGCTTGCGCCCCACCGAGGCTCGCGTCGTCGACACCGAGGCGTACGACTGCACGTGCACCTCGAGCACGTCGTCGTCGCGCAGCAGCGCGTCGAGCGGACCGAGCCCGACCAGCTCCTCGCGCGCCTCGTGCACGGCAGCCTCGAGATCGACGTCGGGGGCGATCTCTCCCGACGCCTTGAGCTTGGGCATCTCCTCGCGCACAGCGCGCTCGAGGCGCGATGCAAGAGGCTCGTCGGGAGGCGCTCCGCTGTCGAGCGAAGACAGGTCGAGCATCTCCTCGATGCGCGCGATGAGCGTCACGGCCGCCATGCGCTGCGTCGACGTGCGTTGCGGCTCCGGGGCCGTGAATGCCGTGGGCGTCACGTGCCGCACGGGTGCCGGCGGATGCCCGCTGGGCCGCTGCGGAGCAGGCGGTCTGCGCGGGGCCGACGACCTCCCCTCCGCAGACGCTGCGCTCGGGGTCAGCACCGGAGAGGTCGTCACCGCGTCGGCGGTCGCCGTCGCGGGCGTGCCCGGCTGGACCGCAGGACCGATCGCGATCGCTCCCATCGCACGCACCGGCGGTGATTGTCCGGGTGCCGAACCAAGCTCGCGCGTGGTCGCGGGGACCCTAGGCGGCGCGGGCATGCGCACGGCTGCTGCCGCCGCGGTTGCCCCTGCGGCGCCTGGCATCTCGTCGGGATCGTTCTCCAACGGATAGTGGCTCGGCACTCCCTCGCGACCCGGAACCATCGGTCGATCCGCGGTGATTTCCCCGTGCGCGGGCGGCGGCGCCGAGGGCCGCGGCACTGCCATCGGCCCGGCCTCGGGCGCAGGAAGCTGCGCCTGCTGCGGAACCTCCACGCGCAGGATGAAGTCCCCTACGTAGACCTTGTCCCCCTCGCGCACGATCGTCGCCTGCGTGATCTTGCGTCCGTTGACGTAGGTTCCGTTGGTGCTCTTCAGGTCCGTGACGATGAATCGGCCATCGCGGAAGAGCAGGCGGGCGTGGTGTTTGGAGACGTTGCCCTTCGGCAGAACAAGCTCATTTCCCTGGACACGACCGACGTTGATTTCGGTCTTGTCGAACACCTCGCGCCGCTCGGTTCCACCTTTTTCGGTGATGATGATTGCGAACATGCCGTTCCTGGGGTGCTGGACCGGCCAACCTCGCCTGTCCGCCCGGGATTGCACCCCGAGCAGGGCCCGCGTGTCAATCGGCTGCAGCGTACTTTCGACCTTCCCCCGCCTCGCCGGGGCCCTCTCTCCCTCCCCTTTGCCCCCGCACGCTCTCTCGTGAGCCTTCGTTCCGGCTCCCCCTTCGGCTACACTCCCCCCCGTACTTCACCCCAGGAAAGGCATACGGCCCAGGTGCAACTCGACTTCGCTGCCCGCGAGCTCACCGTCAAGCTCGTCTACTACGGCCCCGCTCTCAGCGGCAAGACCACCAATCTCCACGCGTTGCACCGCTTCGCCGACGAATCGGCCCGCGGACGTCTGATGACCCTCGAGACGCGTGACGACCGCACGCTGTTCTTCGACCTGCTCCCCTTGCGGTTCAAAGGCGAAGGAGATCTCGCCCTGCGCCTCAAGCTCTTCACCGTCCCGGGCCAGGTCATCCACTCCTCCACCCGTCGCCTCGTCCTGCAAGGCGCCGACGGCGTCGCCTTCATCGCCGATTCCCAGCTCGCAGAGACCCAGAACAACGCCAGCGCCTTCCTCGACCTCAAGGAAAACCTCAAGGCCCACGGCGTCGCCCTCCGCGATATGCCCCTCGTCATCCAGTACAACAAACGCGACCTGCCCAGCATCCGCTCCGAAGCCGAGCTCGTCCAAATGGCCTCCAGAGGCCGCGAACCCGTCTTCGCCGCCACCGCCACCCGCGGAGACGGCGTCCTCGAAACCTTCATCTCCCTGCTCCACCTCACCTGGACCAGCCTCGACGCCGTCCACGACCTGCGCGCCAAGTTCAAGATCAATCCCGATGCGTTCCTCGGCGAGGTCTCCCAGCGCATGGGAGCCACCGCTCCCATCGACGAGATCCTCCTCCGAAGACTCGGTGGCACGTTCACGCCCCGGCGAAGGGAGAGCGCACCATGACCGGTTCCACCGCCGCCACCCACCCCGAGGTCGATCTCGACGCCCTCACCCTCAACACCGGCGCCATCCGCCTCGAGGACCTCATCGACCGGTCCATGCTCCAGGACGTCATCCGGTCCGTGTTCTCCCTCTTCGGGATCTCGGTCCGCGTCTTCGCCGCTGACGGCACCCTGCTCTCCGATCAGGCCGAGCAGCAGCCCCTGTGCCGCGTGCTCAACCAGCTTCCCGACGGACGCGCCGCGTGCGCCACCCACGTGAACACCATCAAGCGCCTCGCCCCCGAGGCCGAGCAGTCCGTCGAGCACGACTGCTTCAGCGGCGCCCGCTACCACGTCGCTCCCATCACCTACGACGGCCGCGTCCTCGGCCGCATCATCCTCGGCCCCTACTTGCCGGCCGAGCTGCGCGAGGTGCCCCCGGGTCTCCTCGTCGCCGTCCCCACCCTCGATCCCGCCAAAGCACGCGAGCTGCTCCCTCGCATGCCCCGCGCTCGCTCCGACACTGTCCAACACGTCATCGCCCACGTCCGCTCCGTCCTCGACCTCATCCTCTTCAGCGGACACAAAGCCCTGCTCACCTCGCAGATGCACCTCGCCAGCGTGCGCGAGAGCTACCGCGAGCTGCAGGACAAAAACGCTCGCCTGCAAGACGCCTACGACCGTCTCCAGGAGCTCGATCGGCTCAAGTCCAACTTCATCGCCACCGTCAGCCACGAGCTGCGAACCCCCCTCACCTCGATCATCGGCTACTCCGAAATGCTCTGCGAGGGCATCGCCGGTGAGCTCACCTCCGAGCAGACCGAGTTCCTCCTGACCATCCGGGAGAAGGGCGACCAGCTCCTCGCCCTCATCATGAGCCTCCTCGACCTCTCCAAGCTCGAGAGCGGCTCCCTGACCATCCAACGCGAAAACGCCGACGTCGTCCCCATCCTCGAAGACGTCGTCTCCAGCCTCCTCCCCACCTCGCGCAAGAAGTCCGTCAACGTCTCGTTCGTCCCTCCGTCGTCCCCTGTCCCTCGTATCCCCGTCGACCCCGGCAAGATCCGCCAGGTCGTGCTCAACCTCGCCGAGAACGCCGTCAAGTTCACCCCCGCCGATGGGCGGGTCACCTTGTCGGTCTCCGTCGCCTCCGACGCGGACCCTGACGAAGACGGCTTCGGCTTCGCCCTGCTGGCCGCCGCCGCCTCCGTCGTCGAGATCCGCGTCGCCGATACCGGTATCGGCATCTCTGCCGACCAGCGCGAGAAGGTCTTCGACGCTTTCTATCAGATCGACTCCTCCTCCACCCGCGAGTACGGCGGCACCGGCCTCGGTCTCGCCATCGTCAAACGCCTCGTCGATGCCCACGGCGGCAGCGTCCGCATCGAGGACAACACTCCCCACGGCACCGTCTTCGTCGTCTCGCTCCCCATCTCCCTCTCCCCCGCTCCCTGAACTCCCATGGCCTCCGAGTTCGAACGCATCGCGCGTCTCGAGACGATCTTCGGCCCCCCGCCCCCTGCCGTCTCCCTCGGCATCGGCGATGACGCCGCCGTCCTCGATGCCCACGCACTCTCCACACTCGGCGCACGACTCGTGTGGACCGTGGACTCCTGCGTCGAAGACGTTCACTTCCGACGCGAACTGATTGGCTGGTTCGACCTCGGGTGGAAGTCCTTCATGGCTGCCGCCAGCGACATCGCCGCCATGGGCGCCACTCCCCTCGGCGCCCTCTGCGCGCTGTGCCTCCCGCCCGGCTTCCCCGAGCCCGACGTCGATCGCATCGCCGCGGGTCAGGCCGCTGCTGCCGCCGCCATCGGTACCGCCGTCATCGGCGGCAACCTGTCCCGCGCCCGCGAAGTCTCCCTGTCCACCACCCTCCTCGGCACCTGCTCTAACGCCCCGCGCAGGGACGGCGCCCGCCCCGGCGAGCTCCTCGTCGCCGCCGGCCCCATCGGCCTCGCTGCCACCGGCCTGCGCGCTCTGCTCGACCGCTCCCCCGCGCCCGGAACGGAGCGCGCCGTCGACGCGTGGCGACGACCGATCGCGCGGATCTCCGACGGCCTGCTGCTCGCGCAGTCCGCCACCGCGATGATCGACATCTCCGACGGTCTCGCGCAGGACGCGGCTCACCTTGCCCGCGCCAGCCGCGTTCGGATCGACCTCGACCCCGCTGCTCTGGTGACCTCCGAGCTCCACGAGGTCTGCGCGCAGCTCGGCCTCGACCCCCTGTCGATGGCCCTCGGCGGCGGCGAGGACTACGCCCTGATCGCGACGGTCCCCGTTGGTTCGTCACCCGAAGGAACTCGCGTGATCGGGCGCGTGACCGAAGGCGACGGCGTGTGGCTCGACGGACGCCGCCTCGCGGCGACCGGGTTCGATCACTTCCGCGAGGGGTGAGCCCGCTCGCGCTCCCTCAGTGCTTGATCGCACCCAGGTGCGTCACGTACCAGTCCCCCTGCCACGAGATGATCGTGTGCACGTCCATCACCCCCTTGCGCTCTCCGACCGTGTACCGAAGCTTCGCGTTGAACGTCCGGTAGTAGCCGATCTTGTTGTACTCGTCGCCCGGCTTCACCCACGTCGGCGGCGAACCCAGCCGGATCGACTCGAACGTCGCCCCAGTCCAGTCCCGACGCTTGCGATGCATCTCGTGGATGTCGCGCTTGTACGTCGCGTACAACTGCACCCAGTACCGGTCCGGGTTCGTCACGTCCTTGAGCGGCGTGAACGGCGCCCGCGGAAAGAAAAAGTCCTTCGCAAGCTCCGGGTCGTCCTTCGCGATCGCTTCGAGCAATGCCCTGCCGTGCTGCTCCAACCCCTGCGTGGCGAGCTCCGGCTTCAGCTTGTTCTTCCAGTCGATCGAATCGGCGTCCGCACCGGCATCCGTCGCGACGACCGCTGCGGACGAGGCCGACGGCGCCGCAGGCCCCCGCGCGGACGCGGAGGCCACGACTCCCGAGCGCGCGGGCGGTGGAGCAGGCGGAGCTTCGCGCTCCGCTCCGGGCGGCTCACCGCGGGCGCAGGACAGCGGCGCTGCTGCCGTGAGCAGCAGCGCCACGATGCGGAGGAGGTTCATGGGGAGCGACTACTTGCCGGCGCGGTCGGTGATGATGAACTGCACGCGACGGTTCATCGCGCGGTTCCCGGCGGTCACGTTCGGCACGCGAGGACGCGTCTGGCCGTAGCCCTTGGCTTCCAGGCGGCCCGCTTCGATGCCGTGCTGCGTGAGCCACGCGCGCACCGACTCGGCCCGCGCCTGGCTCAGCTGCATGTTGTGATCCGGCGTGCCCGTGTTGTCCGTGTGCCCCTGGATCTCGACCTTGCGGATGTTCGGGTTGCGCTGGAACACGTCCACGATCTCCGACATCAGCTGGTTCGACTCGCCCTTGATCTGCGACGAATCCTTCTCGAACAGGATCTGCTTCTTGATGACGATTTCCTTGCCCTGCACCGCCACGGAAGCGACCTTCGGCTTCGCCGACATCGTCACGTCGGCGCCCACGTTCTCCTTGGACTTGATCTCCACCTCGGAGCCGCCCGCGAAGAACTTGTCCGCCTCCGTCTTCACCGACGCCGCTCCCGGCGCCAGCCCCTCGACCTTGAAGCCACCGGTCGAGTCCGTAGTCGCGCGGAACTCCTTGCCCGTCTTGTCCTTCACCACCACCGACGCATTCGGAATCCCAGCCTTGCTCTCCGAGTCGATCACGCGACCCTGGATGCCGCCCAGCTTCGGCAACGCCTCGAGCGGGCAGTCGACGTCGAAGTAGGTCGGACCCGAAGCAGGCTGTGCAGGAGCCGCCGCAGGCGCCGGCGGAGGCATCATCCCAGGCTGCATCCCCGGCTGCATTCCGGGCTGCATCCCAGGCTGCATCCCAGGCTGCATCCCAGGCTGCGGGGCCGGTCCCATCGGCGCTCCGCTGATGACCGTCGCCGTGCACTGCCCTTCCTTGTACCCGTCGGCCTTGATGCTCAACGTGTACGTCCCAGGCTCCAGATGCGAGGTCTCGAACTTGCCATCCGAGCCCGTCGTGAAACCGCCTCCCGCGCGCCCCGTCACCTTCACGATCGCGTCGAGCACCGGCGTCGTCGTCCCCTGCTCGTGCACCGACCCGCGCACGATGTACTGCGGCGGAGGCGGCGTCTGCACGATCTTCTCGACCGTCTTCTCCTTCACCGTCGCAGGCGCTTCCTCGGTGTCGACCGCGTACCCAAGCCCCACCCACAGCGTCCACGGAGGCGTCGGCGCCACTTCCGTCATGAACTGGCTCTTGCCCGTCACGCCGATGTCGAACGCCGCCATCGGGGCCAGCCCCTTCCACGGCATCGCGCGCGCGCCGACCGTCAGCCGCGACGGGAAGTACGACACGCCCGGGTCGTAGCCGAGGCAGTTGTCGCCATAGGCCACGATGCTCGGTGACTTCGCGGGGCAGGTGTAGTCCTGCCGGTTGACCGGGATCTCCATGGTGTAGGCGAGGAACGGGCGCACCATGTCGAACACGCCCTCGATGCCCAGCCCCGTCTCCACGAAGTCCGTGCGGTTGATACCGAGACCGAAACGCTCGATGCGCGTGATCGGCATCTGGCGGGTCGCTTCCGTGTCCTCCACCACCTTCCCCGTGTTGTCGAGACGGTAGCCGAGGTTCAGGTGCAGGCGCAGCGGCGTGCCCGAGCCATCGGGCTTGGTCAGATCCGCGGTCGCAAGGCCGCGAAGACGGAACCCCGTGCCCCCGCCGTTGAGTCCCACTCCACCGGTCCCGTTCACGAGCAGCAAGTGCGCCTCGCCGCCGAACCGGAACACCTGGCCCGGATCCGCAGGCGTGAATGCCTTCAGACCCAGCACCGTGTCGCCAAGCACCTGCAGCAGCTTCGGACGACCCATGTCGTTGGAGTTCGCGTAGGACCTCACCGAGCCGAACGCCTCGAGGTACCGAGTGAGCGTGACCGACAGCGCCGCCGTCGACCCGAAGTGCGAGACCTTGTCCTCCGTCTTCGACGGGTCACTGCTCGGGCAGGGGTACGAGCCGTTGCACAAGAAGCCCGAGCTCTTGAACCAGTCCATCATCAACGACACGCGGAACGTGCCGGGCGCGCCAGAGTCGGCCGACGAGATGCGGAGCAGACCGGTCGAACCGTACAGATTGTTGTGCCACTTGAGCGACTGCCTCCGCATCGCGGCCTCGTCGACGGGAGCCGCAGGCTCCGCAGGCGCGGCCGCCGGGCCCGTCGCGTTGCCCTCGAACCCGCTCGCAAAGCTCCATCCCCCGGAGACTCCTGCCGTCGGAGCAGGCTGTGCCGCAGGCGCACCCGGCTGTGCCGCAGGCGCAGGTGCAGGCGCAGGCGCAGGTGCGGGCGCAGGTGCAGTCGTCGTCGGCGCAGGCGCCGCGGTCGGCGCCCCAGGCGCAGGCGCTCCAGGCATGTAGTACGTCGGGGCCGGAGCGGGCGCTCCAGGCTGTTGCCCGATGGCCTGTGACGTCAGTCCCACCGCGAACAAGAAGGGAAGTGCAGTCGTTGCCGCTTTGGTCAGGTTGCGCATCGCTCACATGCCTCGCCGTTGTCGAGACGCCCTCCCCATTCGGAGGCGCGCGGTCCTTTCGGACTGAGCGGTTGTACCACCGTTCCCGCG
>JAKLDZ010000129.1 GCA_022703255.1 Myxococcota bacterium
ATCGACGACCCCGGGAGCATAGCGCGCAGTCATGCGTCGCGCCGCAGGGATTCCTGGCGCAGCAGGCCCCTCGCGGCGTGTGCTATGACGGTGCCATCATGCGTTCGCTGGCCTGGCTGTGTGCTCTGCCGCTGCTGTCCGTCGCCGGCTGCCAGGCAGCCTCCGCGGGTGCGGCCCCCGACGCTGCTCCGTCAGCATCGGCCTCCTCCATCGCGCAGCCCCCCGCCTCGGCCCCCTCCGCGCTTCCCCCTGCCCAGCCGGCTTCCTCGGCTTCCGCAGCCCCTTCCTCCGCCCCCCTCGCCGCCCACGATGCAGGCGCGAGCGAAGCCGGTGCGAACGACGCCGGCCCTCCCTCGCCCTGTCCCGAAGGCATGGCGCCCATCAACAGGTCCTGCGTCGATCGCTGGGAAGCGCACCTCGTGTCGCTCGACGACGCCGGCCACGAGGTGATCCATCCGCACTTCGAGCGGCCCGCCGAAGGGGTGGCCTATCTCGCTCGCAGCGCTGCCGGCGTCTTCCCCCAGGGCTACATCAGCCGCGTCGAGGCCGCCGCGGCGTGCAAGCGCGCGGGCAAGCGGCTGTGCAGTCGCAACGAGTGGCTGCGCGCGTGCCAGGGCAAGCGCTGGTGGACCTGGCCCTACGGCGCGACCGCGAAGCGGGGGAAGTGCAACAACGGCAAGGTCCACCTGCTCTCGCAGATGTTCGGCACGCAGGGCCGGAGCTGGAAGTACGACGATCACTTCAACAGCCCGCGGCTCAACCAGGAGCCCGGATTCCTTGCGAAGGCCGGGGAGTACGCCGAATGCTCCAATGCCGAAGGCGTCTTCGACATGGTGGGCAATCTGCACGAGTGGGTCAGCGATTCGGTCGACGATGCCTTCGTGGAGTCGTTCGAAGCGGAGGAGGTCGAGCGTCGCACGCAGCCGCACCGCACGGGCAACGGCGTGTTCATGGGGGGATTCTTCAGCACGACCAGCGAGCTCGGACCGGGGTGCAAGTACACCACGATCGCCCACGAGCCCACCTATCACGACTACTCGACCGGATTCCGATGCTGCCAGAAGCAGGCGTCGCCCCCGAAGAAGTGACAGGGACGAGGTGCCTCAGCGCGCGATCCAGTAGGTGATTGCCGCGCTCGCCCCTCCGATGATCACCACGGTGAGCACGACCAGACCGAGGATGAGCGCCAGAGGCAAGGCGCGCGACTCCGGCGGCGTCGCGGCGGCGTCGTCGGGCTGCGTGGGGGCAGGCGCTCCAGGCAGGGAATCGGGGAGCCCGGTCACCATCGCAGTGCCATCGTGGCGCGACACTGCGACCGGAGCCGGGACCGCCGACGGCTTCGCCGGATCGTCTCGCGTGATCTCGTAGCCGAATGGTTTCGGCAACGATGCGCCGTCGTCGAGCGTGGTCTCGTAGTCGGGCAGGGTCCGCGGCGGGGCAGGGGTGCCCGCGGCTCCGGGGGCAACCCCCGCGGGCGCGGCGAACCCCGGTGGAGGCTCGGACTTGCCCGTGGCGAGGCGGGACAGCACGCGCAGCAGCGCCTGGTGCAGCTCCCCCGCATGCGGATAGCGTCGCTCGAGGGAGAACTCCAGGCATCGATACAGCACCGGGATCATCCCCGGCATGCGATCCTGGATCTCGTCGGCCAGCCCGCTGTCGGGAACCACCAGCGCACCCGAACGATACGCCTCGAGGAAGTCGAAGAACTCCGACGACATCGGCAGCCCGGTCGGGTGCTTGCGGAACAGCAGGAACCAGATCATCACGCCGATGGAGAACACGTCGACGGCGGTGGTCGGTGCAGCGTCGGCGACGGTGAACAGCAGCTCCGGAGCGATGTAGGGGGCGCTGCCGACGAGCTTGCCCGGGGCGGTGCACGCGGTGGCGTGGGCCGCGGTCCCCTTGGCGATGCCGAGATCGACGAGCACGATCGACCCTTGCACGCCGCGCTCCCAGCCGTCGCGCACGAGCACGTTCGCGGGCTTGACGTCGCGGTGGATCACGCCGCGGGAGTGGAGCACGGCGACGATGCGTGCGAGCTCGAGGGCGAACCAGGCGACCGACTGGGCGTCGATCGCCCGCTCCTTGACGATGCGGCTGATGGGGATGCCCTGCACGTACTCCATGACGAAGCCCCACATGCGGCGAGCGTCGTCCTCGACCGTGCAGATCCCCCGCGGCAGCCCCGGATCGGAGAAGGACAGCAGCAGGTCGGATTCGCGTCGCAGCCGCGCGACGTCGGTCGCCGAGCTGCCGGGCGGGAGCATCTTGATCGCGACGGAGGCGCCGTTGCGGGTGTCGGTGGCGAGCCACACCGATGCTTGTCCGCCGAGCCCCAACGGCTGAACGAGCTGATACGGTCCGACCTGCATGGGAGCGTTCATCGACCCGATCCCTGGAAAGCCCTTCTCCTAAGCCCTTCTTGTAGTTCAGCCGGGAGGCAGCGTCATTCGGAATTCCACCAGCCCGTCGGTCTCGCGGGCTTCGACCGCACCCCGATGTGCTTCCGCCACGGCACGAACGATGGCGAGACCGAGACCGGTTCCGCCGCGGTCCCCGCGGGTCGTCACGAACCTGCGGAACAGGCGGCGACGCACGTGAGGCGCGATGCGACCGGAGTTGAGCACGCGCAGCACCACGCTCCCGTCCTCGGCGATCACCTCGATCCGCACGGGCTTGCCCGCCTCTCCGTGGTTCAACGCGTTGGACACCAGGTTGTCCACCGCCCGCGCCAGCCAACGCTCGTCGCCCCGGATCACCAACGGCCCTTCTCCCGTGTGCACCTCGATCGCGCCGCGCGAGGCGTGGGCCTCGGCCGTTCTCTGTGCGATGGCTCCCAGATCCACCTCGGCCTCGTTCTCGATGCCTCGCGCCTCGATGCGGGCCAGCGAGAGCAGCTCGGTGAGCAACGCCTCGATGCGCCCCACCGACTCGCGGATTCGCTTCACGAACCGCGCCGCCTCCTCCGGCTCCGACAACGCGCCGTCGTCGAGCACCTCGGCCGCCGCCCGGATCGCCGCAACCGGGTTCTTCAGCTCGTGCGACAGATCCGCCGCGAAGCTCTCGACATAGGGCCTTCCCTCGAGCTCGCGTCGCATCTTGTCGATCGCCTGCGTCAGCCGCCGCACCTCGAGCCCGCTTCCCGCCGGAGGCATCACCGTGCGCTCGCCGTTGGACACACGCACCGCGAACTCGGTCAGACGCTCGATCGGCGACGCGATCGCGCGTCCGATGATCGCCGCTGCGAACGCCGCCACGGCCACCAGGATCGTGCTGATGATCAGCACCGTGGGCGCGAAGTCGGCGAGCAGACGCCGCATCACGATGGTCGGCTTGACCACCTGCACCTGCCCCGCGATGCCGCCCCGCGTCTCGATCGGCGACACCACTACCACCGTCCCGGGCTCGTCCTTCTTCGGCCCCGATCGGAACAGCTCCCGTCCCCCCTTGTCCGCTAACGAAAGGTTCAGCTTCGTCGACCCCCCACGCGCCCGCTCCGAATCCAGCGCGTGCGCGATCGACTCGAGGCTCGCGCCCGAATCGATCTGGCTCGCGATCGACGCCGCGATCGCGGCCGCCTCGTCGCGCGCAGCCTCCGTCGCGAGCAGCGTCGCACGCGCTTCGATCCGATCGAGCACCATCAGCCCGAGACCGAAGGCGAACGTCCCCACGATCAGCCCGAGGGCCAATAGCACCTGCAGGCGGATGGACAGCCCCTCGGTGCGACTGCGCAGCACGCGCGATGCGAGGAAGGCCATCACCACGATCAGGCCGACCGATCCGAGGAACACCACGATCAGCCGGATCACGTGTGCCCCGCGCCCGCGTCCGATCCCCCGACCGCGATCCGATACCCCACCCCCCGCACCGTCTCGACCAGGTTGGGATCCCCGCCCGCCTCCACCACCTTCTTGCGCAGCCCCTTGACGTGCGAGTCCACCGTCCGATCGGTGATCGCGAACCCGTCGCCCCACACGCGATCGATGAGCTGCGCCCGCGTGAACACGCGCCCCGGCTCCGCCACGAGACACGCCAGCAGATCGAACTCCACTCGCGTCAGATCGAGCGCCTTGCCCTCGATCGTCGCACGCCGCGTCGCCTCGTCCACCGTGACCGGCATCGCCCCCGCGCTCGCCTCTCCCGCGGGAGGCGGTGTGCTCGGTCCGGGCTGGGCACGGCGGAGCACGGCCCGCACGCGCGCCACCATCTCCCGCGGCGAGAACGGCTTCGTCACGTAGTCGTCCGCGCCGGTCTCCAGCGCCGCTACCCGATCCGCCTCGTCGTCCCGGCTCGACAACACGATGATCGCCGGGTGCGCACCCGATCGACGCGTCTGGTGGATCAGATCGAAACCGCTGCCGTCGGGGAGCATCAGGTCCAGCAGCACCAGGTCCACCCCGGCGAGCTTCTCGTGCGCAGCCGCGAGGCAGTCCGCGATCTCCGCGGAGAACCCGTCGCGACGCAGGGCGAACGCAAGCGATTCGGCGATCGCGGGCTCGTCCTCGACAATCAGCACGTGGGCCATGGGAATCGACTCCAGTCGCGGTCAGGATGCCCGTCGCGCGGTTCGAGGGCAAGCCGTGAGGCCCTTCTCCCCACGGTGTGGGGTTGTACCAGCCCACCCGGAGCGGGGGCAACGCTCCTGGACTTCCGAGCGAGTCGCGCAACGAATGCGGCCGTGCGCCGATCCCGCGATTCGAGAAGGTTGCGGGTTGGCTCGCAACGACAATGGAGGTAGTCAGCCTGTCGATGTGCTCCCTGGTTCCTTGCCCTCGCTGTGGGCGCCACGTCGACGTGAGAGAAGACCGCTGTGTCTTCTGCGGCTCGCGTCGCAGCGCGTGGATCACGGCGATGGCGGCCGGAGCGTGCGTGGTCGCGACCGGCGTCGCCACCACGTCGTGCGCCCAGCCCCGCGACCCATCGGCCGACCCCGATGCGGCGCGGCGTGCGGCGCCCGATCCGAGCGGTCGGCGACAGGTCCCGCCGGCGGAGGTGGAGGTCTACGGCCCGCCTCCGAGGCCGGTGGATGCAGGAGGGCCTCCGGTCCGATGAGGAGCGAAGTTGGCTCCGCTCCAGGGCTGGACTAGACCGATGCGCGAATCTTGGAACGAACCCCGTCGAACGGCACCGGTGCCGGGAGTCCGAGAGCCCTCCGATCTCGGCCGCCCGCCGCGGGCCGCTGCGACGGTTCGAACATGCAGGCAGGAAGGGAGTGTCGGATGAGCGAAACCGGAGGGGCGAAGAAGCCCAAGAAGGTTCAAGGTATCGTCCACGTCGACCGCGAGCGGTGCAAAGGCTGCGGCTTCTGCGTCGAGTTCTGCCCCACCCGGGCCCTGGATCTCGACAGCACCTACAACGCCAAGGGCTACCATCCGCCCGTGCTCGCGCGTCCCGACGACTGCAACGGCTGCGACCTGTGCGGCCTGTACTGCCCCGACTTCAGCATTCACGGGGTAATGATCAAGACGAACGTGGCTTGATTGAGAGGTGATCCTGATGGCAGCAGACCCGAGTGGCGTGTTGACCGGGCAGCATTACCTGGACGGCAACCACGCAGCATGTGAGGGAGCCCTGGCAGCGGGATGCCGCTTTGCCTCGGGCTATCCGATCACCCCGTCGACCGAGGTCGTCGAGCGCATCGCCGCCCGACTGCCCCGCATGGGCGGGATGTTCATCCAGATGGAAGACGAAATCGCCGCCTCCATCACCCTGCAGGGCGCGGTGTGGGCCGGCAAGAAAGCCCTCACCGTCACCTCCGGCCCAGGCTTCTCGCTCATGATGGAGCACATCGGCCTGGCCGCCATGACCGAGTGCCCCTGCGTCTACATCGACGTCCAGCGCGGCGGCCCCTCCACCGGCCTGCCGACCCTCCCCGGTCAGGCCGACATGATGCAAGCCCGCTGGGGCTCCCACGGCGATTACGAAATCATCGCCCTCTGCCCCGAATCCCCCCAGGAGTGCTTCTCCCTCACCGTCGAGGCCTTCAACCTCGCCGAACAGTGGCGCGTCCCCGTCATGCTCATGATGGATGAGTGCGTCGGCCATATGACCGAACGCGTCGTCATCCCCCCGGCCGACCAGATCCACGTGGTCGATCGACGCTGGACCAAGAAGCCCCCCGGGGAGTTCAAGGCCTTCGAGCCGGGCCCCGACATGGTCCCCGACATGGCCAAGGCCGGCGACGGCCACCACCTGTTCGTCACCGGACTCACCCACGACGAGCGCGGGTATCCGGTCATGAACCAGAAGGCCCAGGAGAAGCTCGTCCGCAGGATCGTCGACAAGATCCGCCTCAACGCCGACAAGATCTCCCGCGTCGAAGAGGATCAGATCGACGGCGCCGAGGTCGTGGTCATCTCCTACGGCATCACCTCTCGCGTCGCCATGCGCGCCGTGCAGATGGCCCGCGCCAAAGGCATCAAGGTCGGCACCATGCGCCTCATCGTCGCCTGGCCCTTCCCCGAAAACCGCGTCCGCGAGCTCGCCTCCAAGGTCAAGGCCTTCGTCGTCCCCGAGCTCAACTACGGTCAGATGTCCCTCGAAGTCGAACGCGTGGCCGCCGGCAAGGCTCCCACCGTCCTCGTGCCCCACGGCGGCGGCGAGGTCCACGACCCCGAGGTCATCCTCGAAGCCATCGTCCAAGCCGCGCGAGGCGCTCGCTGAGGTCCCCGGAGGTTGCCATGTCCCAAGTCGATACCAACCCCGTCAAAGAATACCTGCGCATGGACCGCATGCCGAGCATCTGGTGCCCAGGCTGCGGTATCGGTACCAGCGTCAACTGCTTCGCTCGCGCCCTCACCCAGGCCAAGGTCGATCTCAAGAAAACCACCGTCGTCTCCGGAATCGGCTGCTCCGGCCGCGTGTCCGGCTACCTCGAGCTCGACTCCTTCCACACCACCCACGGACGTGCCATCCCCTTCGCCACGGGCCTCAAGCTCGCCAATCCCGAGCTCAATGTCGTGGTCTACTCCGGCGAAGGCGACCTCGCGGCCATCGGCGGAAATCACCTCATCCACGCCGCCCGACGCAACATCGATCTGCTCGTCATCTGCGTGAACAACTTCACCTACGGCATGACCGGCGGCCAGGTGAGCCCCACCTCCCCCGGCGGCGCCACCTATTCCACTGCCCCTTATGGGCAGTTCGAAACCCCCTTCAACCTCCCTCACCTCGCCGATTCCTGCGGCGCCGTCTACGTCGCTCGCTGGACAACCTTCCACGTCCGACAGCTCACCAAGAGCATTCGCGAGGCCTTCGGCAAGAAGGGATTCCGATTCATCGAGGTCATCTCGCCGTGCCCGACGCTGTACCAGCGCCGGAACAAGCTCGGTGACGGACTCGACGCCATGAAGTTCTACAAGGAGGCATCGGTCCTCAAGAACGGCGCCGATACCCGCGAGCTCGACATCGGCTTCCAGTCCCCCATCATCGTCGGATCTTTCGTCAACCGCGATCGCCCCTCCTTCATCGAGGCCATGAACAAGCGCTTCACCAGCGTGTTCGGCGAGAGCTACAAGCCCTACCCCGAAGGCCCGTCCAAGGCCGTCCAAGGCTGCTGATCAGGAGGCACCCCATGGCTGTCACGGAGATCAAATTCGGCGGGTTCGGCGGACAGGGAATCATCCTCGCCGGCATCATCGTCGGCAAGGCCGCCGCACTCTTCGACAACAAGGAAGCCACGCTCACTCAGGCCTTCGGCCCCGAAGCGCGCGGCTCCGCTTGCAGCGCACAGGTCGTCGTCTCCGACGACCGCATCCTCTACCCCTATGTCACCCACCCCAGCATCATGGTGCTCATGTCCCAGGACGCCTTCACCCGCTACGCCGGGGAAGTCGCCCAGGGCGGCACCCTCATCATCGAGGAAGACCTCGTCCAGCCCGCCCAGATCCCCAATGGCGCGACCGTGTTCAAGGTCCCTGCCACCCGCCTCGCCGAGGAGCTCGGCCGACGCATGGTCCTCAATATCGTCATGGTCGGCTTCTTCGCTTCCGTCACCAAGCTCCTGACCCCCGAAGCCGTCCGCAAGGCCGTCGCAGACTCCGTGCCCCGCGGCACCATCGACCTCAACTTGAAGGCCTTCGACAAGGGCTTCGAGTGGGGCCGCTCCCACCCCTCCTGAACACCCCTGCACAAACGCTCCAGCATTCCCTCGCGGCGGGCGGGGGAAGAAGCGTCGTGTTACCGAGACGCTCGTGGACGCTCGAGACGCTCGGCAATGCTCGTCGCGCTCGGCAATGCTCGTCGCGCTCGGCAATGCTCCTCGCGTGACCTGTCGCGGTTCCGATCCTACCTAGTCAACATGCCCCGTCGCGGGCTTGGGAGGGGAAGGGTCATGGAGATCGAGCTGCAGGCAAACGAGGCGACCGTCGTGAAGAACGCGATCGACACGCGGATCCATGAGATGCAGACCGAGCTCGTGCGCACGCATGACCGGGCCTACCGCGCCGGGCTGAAGGCCGAGATGGAGGTGCTCGAGCGATTCGAACGCAGACTCGTGCAGGAGATGAGCTCGCGATTCTTCACGCCTCACATCTGACCCTCCGTCGGCTCGTCCGCCTCCGCGCATCACGCGCGTGCGTGCGGGGAACTCCCGCCCTCTCCGCGTTGTCGGCCCGGGCAACCCCCCGGAGATCCCATGTCACGACGTGCCTGGCTCGCGTTGCCGGCGGCATTGATCGCCGTCGGCTGTCATGCCTCCCCTGCACCCGCGCCGCGCACCGCATCGACCCTCCTGCCGCTGCGCACCGTGCGTTTCTACGAGACCGGCGTCGGCTACTTCGAGCGCTCCGGCTCCGTCGACCCGCGGCAGGGAACCTCGGTGCCCGTGCCGGCCGCGCACATCGACGACGCCCTCAAGACCCTCGTCGTGACCGGCCCCGGCGGGATCGTGCATGGATTGGAGTTCAGCAGCAGCGTCAGCTCGGGAATGGCCAGGGCCCTCGGTGGATTGCCGCTCGGCGGCGAGGGCCCAATCCAATACAAGGACGTCCTCGCCGGACTCAAGGGCTCTTCCGTCGAAGTCCGCACGGACCGGGAATCGGTCGCAGGGCGCCTCGTGGATGTGATCGAGAAGACCCCCGCAGCGGACGAGGGCGACGACAAGAAGGCGAAGCCGGCTGAGACACCCCCGCCCGCACTCGAGCTCCTCGTGCTCACCGACCGCGCCGAAGTCAGGACCTTCCGCTCCTCCCAGGTCGTCTCGGTCCGCCCCACCGACCCCGTCGTCGCAGCCCGCTGGTCCATTGCCCTCGACACGCTCTCGGCCCGCAGCGCACAGACCCAGCGTCTGCTGCGCGTGATGGCCGCCTCTTCCCACGTGACCCTCGGATATGTCGCGGAGACCCCTGTCTGGCGCACGACGTATCGCATGGTGATGGCCGACGACGGCAAGACGGGAGTGTTGCAGGGGTGGGCGCTGCTGCACAACGACACCGACGAGAGCTGGAGCCAGGTGCGCGTGCACCTGGTCAACGGACGCCCGGAGTCGTTTCTCTACCCGCTCGCGGCTCCCCGCTACACGCAGCGCGAGCTGCAGACTCCGGAGGATCAGCTCTCCACGGTCCCGCAGTTGTACGACAAGTCGCCCGACGCGATCTGGGGCGACAACGTGGAGGCGCGCGACGCGTGGGGGTCCTCCGCCGGAATCAGCGCGGGCTACGGCACCGGAGGCGGCGGCGGATACCTCGGCTCCAGCCACCGCTCCAGCGCTCCGAAGGTTCGCATGGGAGCGACCTCGGTGACGACGACCGAGTCGCATCTGCTGTCGATCGGCAACCTCGCACCGATCCCCCAGGCCACGGGGGTCGAGTCCGGCGCGCTCTTCACGTACACGCTCCCCGAGCTCGTGGACCTGCGCGCTCACGGCTCAGCGCTGGTGCCGTTCACCAGCCAGACCGTCCAGGCCCGCAGGCTCACCTGGGTCGATCGCGGTTCCCCGCAGACGGCCATCCTGTTCACGAACACGACGAAGCAGACGCTGCCGGCCGGGCCGCTGGCCGGATACTCCGGTGGAGGCTTCACCGGCGAGGCGACGCTCGAGCGCACCAAGCCGGGGGAGAGAAGACTCCTGCGGCTCGGCGACGACCTGGACCTGGAGCTGTCGCAGTCGATCCGCAGGTCCGAGCCCGACTACAGGCGCGCCACGTTCGACGGCGATCGGTTCCTGCAGACGCACTACGTGGACGTGAGCACGCACACTCTCGAGCTGGAGAACCGCGGCGGACAGGAGCGAGTCGTGTGCATTCCCGTGCGCACGGGTCGGAACGCGCGGCTCACGGGCGCCGACGAGCTCGACTTCGAACCCGGTTCGGAGCGTCCGGTGGCGATGTTCCGCGTGCCCGCCCGCACGCGGCTGTCGCGCCAGATGGTCGTGGAGGTCGCCGCGATGAGCTCCGAAACAGCCGACTCGCTGGCCTCCTCGCAGCTCGAGAAGGTGGTCGCGTCGAGCCGGCTCGAAGACTCCGATCGCAAGGTCCTCGTCGAGGCGATCGCCAAGGTCAAGGAGGTCGAGGCCGGAGTCGAGGCACGCTCGAAAGCGGAGCGAGAGGAGGCCGAAGTGCAGGGAGATCTGGAACGGTTTCGCGAGCACCTCAAGGCGGCGTCGGGAGACAAGGGCGGCCCAGGCGGCGTGAATCCGTTCGCTCAACGAATCATCGCGGCCGAGGACAAGCTCTCGGAGCTCCGCAAGCGCAAGCAGGCCCTCGAAGCCGAGCTGACGCAGCGCCGGCAGGTCGTTCGCGCAACCCTCCGCAAGCTCGGCAAGTGACGGCGCAGACGTGGCGTCGCGGCAGGCTCCGCTCACGGATGGACGGCGGATGACGTGGATGGGGGGGGTACGAATCAGAGCAGATTGGCGGCCAGCTCGGCCAGCTCGCTCCGCTCGCCCTTGCTCAGCACGATGTGCCCTGCGAGACGCTCCTCCTTGAAACGATCGGCCACGATGGTGATCGCGTTGGAGGCGCTGTCCACGTAGGGATTGTCGATCTGGTACGGGTCGCCCGTGAGCACCACCTTGGTGCCTTCGCCCGAGCGCGTGATGATCGTCTTGACCTCGTGCGGCGTGAGGTTCTGCGCCTCGTCCACGATGAGGTACTGGTGCGGCAAGCTCCGGCCGCGGATGTACGTCAACGGCTCGACCTGGATCAGCCCCTCGTCGACCAGCTTCGAAAGCGGCGCCAGCTTCTTGCCCGACCCGCCTGCCAGCAGCTCGAGGTTGTCGAAGATCGGCTGCAACCAGGGGTTCAGCTTCTCCTCCACGCTGCCCGGAAGGAACCCCAGATCGCGCCCCAGCGGGATGATCGGACGGCTCACCAGCATCCGCGAGAAGACCCCGTCCTCGACCGTGCGACGCAGCCCTGCGGCAAGCGCGAGCAGGGTCTTGCCCGTGCCCGCCTTGCCCACCAGTGTCACCAGCTTGATGTTGTCGTCGAGCAGCAGGTCGAGCGCGAACGACTGCTCCCGGTTGCGCGGACGCACGCCCATCACGCCCTCGTGCGGCACGTGGATGGGCTGCACCTTGCCCTTCGCCGCGTCGTAGCGCCCGATCGCCGTGTGGCTCGGATTCGCCGCGTCGCGCATCAGCAGGCACACGTTCGGGTTCAGCCTCGCGTTCGACGGCGGCTCCATCACGCCGTGCGCGTAGAACCCGTCGATGTCCTTGCCCGGAACGTCGACCTCCACGATCCCGAGGTCGAGCTCGTCCATCTGCACCGTCTGGCTCTCGTACGTCTGCGCCTCGACACCGAGCGTGTCGGCCCGGATGCGCAGGTTCGTATCCATCGTCACCAGGATCGTGCGCTTGTCCGGCGTCTGATCCCGCGCGGCAATCGCCGTCTGCAGGATCAGATGATCGGCCTTGCTCGGGTCGATCGCCACCGACAGCGACGCGCGCGTCGGCGGAAGAGCCACCCGCAACGTGCCCCCGTGCTCGAGCGGAACTCCCTGCGCCAACGACCCGTTCTTCGCCCGCAGCCCGTCGAGCAGACGCGAGATCGTTCGCGCGTTGCGACCGCGCTCCGTTCCTTCGCGCTTGAACTGATCCACCTCCTCGATCGTGAAGATCGGGATGATGACGTCGTTGTCCTCGAAGCGGAAGATGGACTGGGGATCGTGCAGCAGAACGTTGGTGTCGAGAACGTAGTTCTTCTTCATTCCGGGTGTATCTCCGCGTGGACCACAGTCCTGCGTAGCAGACCCGGCAGGCGGGGCAAACAGGAAGCCGCCAACGACCCCAACCATTCGATCCCCGCGTGCTCAGCACACTCGTGCCGGCACGCAAGGGCGGAGGCGGAAGGAGCCCTCGGTCACCGCGCGCTCAGCGCACCGGCTCGCAGAGCTTGTCCGCTCCGCAGTGGTAGCCGTTCGGGCACCGCTTGCCAGGCCCGCACGGACGCCCGGGCGGCTCCGGCGCGCGCTCGAGCGCCGCCATCATCAGCTCCGCGAAGGCATCGGCTCGCGTGTAAAGGTTGTGCACGTAGGGACCCTCACACGTGGGCCCGCCTCGCGACACCACCCCCAGCACCGCCCCGCTCGACTGATCCAACGCCGGCCCCCCCGAGTCGCCACTGCACGTCGCCTCCCCCACCCGGAACTCGTACGACGTCGCGTCGAGCACCGGCACGTTCCGTCGCACGTACTTCCGCCCGCTCGACTTCTCGTCTCCCCGACGTCCGAATCCCACCGCACGCACGAGCTGCCCGACCCGCACTCCGTCGTCCAGCTCCACCTCCACGGGCTCCACCGTCTCCACCTCCCGATCGAGCACCACGAACGCAATGTCGGCGTCGCACAACCGATCGCCTGGCGGCACGATCAGCTCCTTGCCCCAGGCGACCGTCTGCGCGGTCCAGATGTCGTCGCCCACCAGGATCCCCAGGTTCGAGGCATCGCGCTCCCCGAACACCTGCGGGGCCAGCGAATCGCAGTCGGGGGCATCGGTCGTGTACGACACGCAATGTCGCGCGGTCATCACGACGTGCGGCGCCACCAGCGTGCCGCTGCACAGCCCCTCGCCCTCGATGTCGATGGCGACCACCGCCGGATCGCGGCCCTTGTCGGAGCGCCCCCCGACGATGTCCACGGCGACCGTGGCGGCTGGCCGGGCAGGGTCCTCCGGATCGCGCCCCCCGGCGTCGGAGCAGGATGCGAGCATGGCGAGAGTGATGTTGAGGAATGGCAATGGACGTATGCGCATGAGACACCTCCGGACCCGGGTGCATGGCAATCGCGATGCCAGAGGTCGGGCGCAATGATTCCGCGTACCTACGGGCGCGAAAGGGTGGCGGCCGCCAGTTTCGGGTGGCGGCCCGCCAGGGGATCAGGGGGCTCGTTTGCCTCGACGGCGTGCCCGAGCCCCTCCCGTGCTCATTCGAGAACCGCTCAGCTCCCGCCGAACGTCGTCCCCTTGCACCTCATGAACGTGAGCGACCCCGGCTTCGGGTTGCCGTACCACCCGACGAAGCGAATCGCGCGCTTCTCATCCGCGTTGCAGTGCGCCACCAACGCCGCG
>JAKLDZ010000013.1 GCA_022703255.1 Myxococcota bacterium
CGACGCGGCGGACTTCCAGACGGAGCGCCGTCGCATCTTCCTGGAGCTGGGGGACCACCTTGGATCGACCTCGGTGGTGCTGGATCGGGCGACCGGGGAGCTGGTGGAGCGGAGCGCGGCGTACGCGTACGGCGCGGCGGAGAGCCACTATCGCCCGGATCGGTGGGACGCGTTCCGCGAGGACTACCGATTCACGGGCAAGGAAGACGACCTCGAGGTCGGGCTGATCTACTTCGGGGCGAGGTACCTGAACCCGCAGCTTGGCAGGTGGATCTCGGCTGACCCGCTGGCGGTGCATTCGCCGGGGAAGGCGGACCTGAACCTGTATGCGTACGTGCACGGCAAGGTGCTGAGTGCGGTGGATCCGGTGGGGTTGGATGAGGCGAATCAGACCAGCGACCAGAACCTGGACTACCAAATGAATGGAGTCACCGCGAGTGCGGAGGCTTCTTCCTGCGTGAGCGGGTGCGGCTCGAAGCCTGCGGCCAGCCCAACTCCCGCGCCGTCTGGGGGCATCTTGCGGCAGGCCGCAACAGGCGTCTACAAAGGGATGGCTCAGGGCGGTAGCGCCGAATATGAAAGCAGTCTGGATAGTCAAGCCGGATTTGGCAAGTTGCTGGGTTGGCTGACTGGCAACGATGAGTTCACGAGGCAAGCGGAGCTTTCGGAGCAGCACGCTGAGCAATCTCGAGCCGAGTCGGCTGAGATATTCAAGCCAAACGGTCCAATTGAAGAGGCTGCGGCCTTTGTCGGACGAACTTACTACGCTGGAATGGACGATATCGGTCCGAGCCTCGCTGCTGTGGGGACGGCGGGCGGAAGATCCCTCGGTAACAGGGGGGGCTCTTCGGGGGGCGGAGCCTGTCCCTGCTTCACGGGAGATGCCCTCGTTCAGACCGAGTATGGGCTGGCCCGGATCGACACGATCCAGGTCGGCGACAGGGTTTGGTCTTTTGATGAGTATTCCGGTCGAATCGAGTTGATGCCGGTCATTGCAGTCATCGTCACGCCGAACCGCGCTCTTGTGGAGTTGAGGATAGTGTCTGCGGACGGGGCCAGGGATGATCTCCGAGTCACCCCTAACCACCCCTTCTGGGTTCGCGGTCGCGGTTGGGTTGCTGCGGCTGATCTTCTCGTCGGAGAAGATCTGCTAGATGGCTCCAGTGCGAGAATTAGGATTGAGAGCGCAGGCACGCTGGCCGGGGGTGAGACGGTCTACAACCTGGAGGTCAGCCGGTTCCACACCTATTCGGTGGGCCTGTCAGGCGCGTGGGTGCACAATGCGTGTACGGGGAGTTGTCCTCCCAGCGGAAACGGAGCGAAGCCGCTGTCTCAATGGTTGAAGGACCAGCCTGATGTGCTTGAACAGGCACGATCCCAGCACCAGTCCAGCCCGCAGTGGCAGGGTATTGACCCAGACCGGACCCCCGTCTTCTATAGATCCAAGGCGGACGTTGATGCCATAAGGGCCAAGCCGGGCGAAAGCGGCGGACACCATCCGCACGGTCTGGCGTTGGGCGGTCCCGAGGGGCAGACCCTCACGCCCACCGGAGAGACGAGGACGCAGAAGAGTCCCCAGCATACGGCAGCGACATCCCTTCAACGGATTATCATCAACATACTCAAGAAGCAGCAGTGACCATGGAAACGTCGCACGCGGACCTAATAGCGAATTTGGGCAAATCTGGCTGGCGAATCGAGTTCTTGCCCGATCGACAACCGTTGCCAGCGTCGGTCGCCGAGCGGTACCCCTGGCTACCCACCGGTTACCGCGAGGCCATCGAGCGCACGAAACTAGTGTGTACCGAAGACGACAAGGCGTGGCTGCTCACAGGCGCAGACTTCTCATCAACATCTGAGAGCGCCTTCGCTTGGAATGAATGGGAGAGACAATCCCTGGACGCAGCGACGGGGGACGATGAGTGGAGGAAACGAATCATCGCGTTTTGGGATCGGCATGCGCCAGTGCTGATGTCCGTGAAGTCTGGGTATGCCTATTTCGCTGTTCAACAGGATACGCTAGCGATTGTCTGCGGTGAGGAGCCGGAGTACGAGGAGACCACGCTCGTTGCGTCTTCGATTGAGGAACTACTGGCCCTACTCGCCCGGCGAGAGCCTAGACTGGGGCGGTGGGTATGATTCGCTGTGGGATCCATCGGCACCCCCCCAGGCCGGACGCGACCCTGCAATGGGCCGCTCACGACGCCCGAGAGAGAGCCGCCATGCCCACCCCACACGGCCAGCCCGCTCTTGACAGATGCCCGGCTGCGGGCGGGCTCGTTGCCTGAGATCACGCCGCCGCCATCTTCGCAATCTGACACGGCACGAAGGGCTTCCCCGCTGACGTGCCCTCGATACGGAGCCAACGCGGGGTGATGACATTCGACCGGGATCGCGGGATCGAACGGCGGGGGGCACCGGGGCGCGACCGCGCACGACCGGTCCTCCGCCCCCTCTACCGCTCCGGCTTCGCCAGGAAGATCCGCTCGATCGCGACCGCGTCCAGCTTGCCCACCTCCTGCGCCCGCCCCCGCATCCGATCGAGATAGCCTCGCGCCATGTAGAACTCCGCCCGATCGAAGAACAGAATCACCCGATCGCTCAGCTCCAGCAGTTGGCTGAGCTGGAATGCCGAATCGAACTGGCTCTCGCTCCCCACGAACAACCACAGCGCGCGCCGCAGCGTGTACATCGTGCGGATCCCTTCCCACAGCGGTATCCCCATGTCGTAGAAGTCCCGCCCCTCCGCCTCGTAGCGACGCTCGATCTCCTCCTTCGACGTGTCGTAGCCCACCCACTGGCTCAAGTGCTTGAGGATGTCCCACGCCTTGCCCTGCAGATGCTCCATGTGCCTCGGAGACAGCGCCGCCATCGTCGGATCGTTGCGCAGGATCGCCAGCCAACGCTTCACGATGTCCCCCGTGTGGTCCTCCACCAGCCCAATCAGTCGGTCCGACAGCAGATGCATGACTCCCTCCCTCGTCCGCAACCAATGCCCTCGCGCGACACACCGTCGCGCCGCCATCCCTCGCGCGCCCCTCACCGGCGCGGCTTCTCCCCCCCCGACCGCGACAGACGGTCGCGTATCAGCTTGAACATCACGAACGATTCCCGCTCTCGCTCCTCCAGCGTGGATTGAATATAGGAGATCGTCTCCCGGTACCGGGGAAGAAAGGTCTTCGACAGCGCATTGCACCGGCGCTGCGTCTTGCGCAGCTCGGTCGCCAACCGCCGAATCGCATCGTCGAGCTCCCCCAGCTCCGCTAGCAGAGGCAGCAGCGCGGCGAATCTCGATGCCGCAATGTCCGCGTTCACCGTCGTGTCCGTCGGCCCCAGCGCCGCCGGCGCACCTCGCCCCTCCGCGGCCAGCTCCGAAAGCCCCATCCCCATGAGCCGCCGCTGCCCCTGACGAACCCCCCCCGATTCCGAAACCCCGATCGCCACCGCGTCAAGAGCGGCGCATCCCACGTCGAGCTCCGCCTCGGTCAGCGCTGCGTGCGCCTCCTCGAGCCCTCTCACCACTCTCCGCTCCAATACCACCGCCCGCTCCAGACGTCCCATCAGCTCGATCACCAGGATCTGCCGCTTCTGGTCCAGCAGCTCGAAGCCCTCCTGCGCGAACCCGAGCTGGCGCGTCAGCGTCAGGAGGCTCGACCGGGTCGGTGCGATGTCGATTCGGCTCATGATTCCAGCGGTTCCTCCCTTATGCCCCCGCCGCGACGGACTCCGCCTGTGTCGATACGCCTCGACGGTAGTGCGCCTCGATCTGCGCCGCGGTCATCCTGTGCAGCTCTTCCTGCGGAAGGAGCGACAGCACGTCCCAGCCCAGCTCGAGCGTCTGCTCGATGCTCCTGTCCTCCCACTCCCCCTGGTGAATGAACCTCCGCTCGAACGCCTCTCCGAACCCGAGGTAGAGTTTGTCCAGAGCGCCGAGCTCCGCTTCGCCGATGACGTCAGCCAGGCTGCGCACTCGCTTCACGTAGGCGTAGCAGGCGAAGAGCTGGCTCGCGAGAGAAGGGTGATCGGCCCGCGTGAACCCTTCGCCGACACCGTCCTTCATCAGCCTCGACAGGCTCGGGAGTCCGGCGATCGGAGGGTACATCCCGCGAAGCGACAGGTCGCGCTCGAACACGATCTGCCCTTCGGTGATGTACCCCGTGAGATCGGGTACCGGGTGGCTGATGTCGTCGGACGGCATCGTGAGCACCGGAATCTGGGTGATCGATCCGGTGGAGCCCTCGATCCTCCCGGCTCGCTCGTAGATCGCGGCGAGATCCGAATACAAGTACCCGGGGTATCCCTTGCGTCCGGGGATCTCCCCCCGAGCCGTCCCCACCTCCCGCAGGCTCTCGCAGTAGTTGGTCATGTCCGTGAGCAGCACCAGCACGTGCTGGCCGCAATCGAAGGCGAGGTGCTCGGCCAGCGTCAACGCCACCCGCGGCGTCAGGAGCCTCTCGACGCTCGGAGCGTCGGCGAGCGACAGGAACATCGCGACCCGTCCCAGGGCCCCGGACTGCTCGAAGCTCCGCGTGAAGAACTGCGCAATGTCGTGCTTGACCCCCATCGCCGCGAATACGATCGAGAACCCGGAGTCGGCGTCGAGAAGCTTCGCCTGACGGACGATCTGCGCCGCCACGCGATCGTGCGGCAATCCATTCCCTGAGAAGATCGGCAGCTTCTGCCCTCGCACCAGGGCGTTCATGCCGTCGATCGACGACAGCCCGGTCTGGATGAACTCCCGCGGATAGCGGCGCGCGTATGGGTTCACCGGCAGCCCGTTGACGTCACGCCGGTCCTCCGACAACGGCGCAGGACCACCGTCGATGGCTCGACCCAGACCGTCGAAGACCCTCCCGAGCATCGATCGCGAGACGGGCAGTCGGAAGCTCTCGCCGAGGAACCTCGTGCGCAGGGTCTTGTTGCACAGTCGCGCGGTCCCCTCGAGGACCTGAATCACCGCCTGGTCCCGCGACACCTCGAGCACGCGCCCCACCCGCGTCCTGCCCGCCCCATCGCCAATCTCTACCACCTCGTCGTAGCCCACCTCGCGCACCCGCTCCACCACCACCAGGGGACCGTCGATCCTCGACGCTCCCACGTAAGTCAGCGCCGCATCGCGGACGTCGAAGTCCCAGCCGGGCGCGGGCCGAGAGACGGGGGCGGTCACGGGGCCTCCTTTCCGATGGAATCGAACTCGCGGTCGATCGACGCCTGCAGCTCGGACAGTGCCGCGAGCTCGGCATTTCCGAAGGTGGATCGGGCGCGCATCGCGCCCACGACGCAGGGGAGGGTGCGCAACCTGCTGGTGGGGATTCCGGCCTGGATGGCGTCCTTGCCGCGGCGGTGCACCGAGAGCAGGAGCCGCAGCAACGCCACCTGACGCTCCGGTGCGCAATAGCTGTCCGTTTCGTCGAACGCGCTCTGCGCGAGGAATCCGTCCTTGAGCAGCTCGGCGACGAAGAGAATCCACCGCTGGGACTCGGGGAGGGCGTCGGGACCCACGAGGCGGACGATCTGTTGGAGTCGCTCTTCGCGCTGAAGGATGGCCATGGCTTCGGCGCGCAGCTCTTCCCAGTCCGCGGCCTTGGCGGCCCACCACGGGGCGACGTCTTCGGAGTACTCGGAATAGGACCGCAGCCAGTGGATCGAAGGGTAATGGCGGGCGTTGGCGAGCTCGCTGTCCAGGGCCCAGAAGCATCGGATGAAGCGTCGGGTGTGCTGGGTGACCGGCTCGGAGAAGTCGCCTCCGGGGGGGCTCACGGCGCCCACGATGCTCACCGAGCTGCGCGCCCCGCCGAGCGTGGTCACCGCTCCGCCCCGCTCGTAGAACTGCGCGAGCCGCGCGGGCAGCGTCGCCGGGAATCCCTCCTCTGCCGGCATCTCCTCGAGCCGCGCCGCGAGCTCCCGCAACGCCTCCGCCCACCGGCTCGTCGAGTCCGCGAACACCGCAACATCGAGCCCCATGTCGCGGTAGTACTCCGCCATCGTGATTCCCGTGTAGATCGACACCTCCCGCGCGGCCACCGGCATGTTCGACGTGTTCGCCACCAGGATCGTGCGCTCCATCAGCGGACGACCCGTCCGCGGGTCCTCGAGCTCGGGGAACTCCCGCAACACCTCCGTCATCTCGTTGCCCCGCTCTCCACACCCGATGAACACGATCAGATCCGCGTCGGACCACTTCGCGAGCTGGTGCTGCGTGATCGTCTTTCCCGTGCCAAAACCCCCGGGAATCGCTGCGGTCCCGCCCTTCGCCAGGGGGAAGAACGTGTCGATGATCCGCTGTCCCGTCACGAGCGGCTGACCGACCTGCAGACGCCTCCGGATCGGTCTCGCCACCCGCGCGGGCCACGGGTGGCCCATGCGCACCTCGCGGTCGACTCCGTCGCAACGCACCACCGCCACCGTGTCCCGTACGGTGTAGTCGCCCTTCGGTGCAATCGATACCAGCACCCCCGCGAGCTCCGGTGGAACCATCACCCGATGCCGCACCAGCGGTGTCTCCTGCACCTCCCCCAATGCCTCGCCGCCGCGAACTGCGGCTCCCGGCGCAATCCCCGGCTCGAACCCCCAGCGCCTCGACGGATCGATCGCGTCGGTGCGCTCTCCCCGGTGGATCCAGGCGCCGCTGCGTGAGGCAATCGCGGCCAGCGGACGCTGGATGCCGTCGTAGATGGTGCCCACCAGCCCGGGACCCAGCTCCACGCTCAAAGGCGCGCCCGTGAGTTGCACCGGCGCCCCGGGGGCGAGCATCGCAGTGTCCTCGTAGACCTGAATCGTCGCCCGCTCCCCCACCAACTGCACGACCTCCCCCACCAATCCCAACTCGCCCACCCGCACGACCTCGTACATCTGCGCTTCGAACATCCCCTCGGCTGCCACGATGGGGCCGCTGACCCGCGTCACCCGAGGCCCCGCGCTCATGCCTCACCTCCCACGTCGAGCGAGCGCGCCAGTCCCGTGCGCGACGCGATCCGCTGGCGCAGCTCGGGCCACATGCGCACAAGCCGCTCCTCCAGCCGGTTGTCACAGCAGCAGCGGCCGTCCCCCGTGCGAACCACCGGTCCCGTGCCCCGCACCGTCTCGTCCGCGACAACTGCCACCTTGCGGCCCGGGTATCGCTCTCTCAACGCGTCGCCAAGTCTCTTTCCCAGCTCGCCATGATCGGCTGGCGCGAGCGCCACCACGAACGAATCGCCTTCCATGCGGTCGATCGCGTCTTGGGCCAGACGCTCGAAGGTCCGCGGGACGTCGAATCCACGGCGGTCCCGGATGCGCTCCTCGATGGATCGACGGATTTCCGTGAGCTGCGACTCGACGCGAGCTGCGGCGATTCTCGAGAGCTCCAGGGGAATCGTGGCGAGAACGAGCTCGCGTTGCCGAAGCGCCTTGCGCCGCGCGGACTCCAACGCTTCGCCGCGCACGGCAGCGGCCTGCTCGGAGGCCGACGCCTTCAGCTCCGCGATCCGTTCGGCGGCGCTGCGCTCGATCTCCCGTGCGTCGCGTTCCCCGTCGGCGATCACTGCTGCACAGAGCGCCGAGGCGTCCTCGTCGCGCCCAATCGGCGCTTCGGCAGGGATCGCGCGCGTCATCGTGTCTCCTCCACGCTGGCCCCCACGGCGGACCGCACGAGCTCACGCAGGGGCCTCTCGCCGGTCATGGGGCCTTCGGGCCCGGGAATCGATAGCACGACGGGTCCTGGGCGCTTCCGGCGAATGGCCTCCACGGCCTGCGGGACCGAGGTTGCCAAGGAATCGGTGACGAGAATGACCGCCACGCTCGCATCGGCGCATGCCTGGAGGAGCGCCTGCTCCGCCGCGTCGGGACTGGAGGCGACACGCCCCTGGACTCCGGCGAGGCGGAATCCCCGGACCGTGCGCTCGTCTCCGATGCAGAAGAACCTCATGCCACGCTCCCTTCAGACCTTCTGTGCGAGCACCATGGCGATGGCGAAGCCGAGGATGGCGAGTCCCTCGGCGAGGGCCACGAACAGGATGCTGCGAGGAAGCAGCTCCGGCTTCTCGGCGGCTGCGCCGAGGGCGGCCGATCCGATCTTCCCGACGGCGTGCGCGGCGCCCGCGATGCTTGCGGCGATCGCGAAGGCAGCCGCCGCACCGAGTCCGACCGCCCGGAAGTCGGAGCTCGCGCCGGCGTGGGCCTGGGCCACGTCCTCGGCGAGGGCCACCGCGGGGATCAGCAGTCCGGCTGCGAGGGTGAGAATCCGAATCAACCATGGGGGCAGGCGCATGACGTAACCTCGCTTCAATGGCGCCGCGACGGCCGCGACGGAGCGCTCGTGCAGGAGATCTGGAACGGGGCGAAGGGGCGTCCCGTGCCGTGGAAGAACTTGCCGAAGAACTCGTAGTATTCGAGTCGAAGGGCCTGGACGGCGGCGATGGTGGCTTCGAGCACGATGATCACGGCATTGCCCAGGACGAGCACCACGATGGAGCCTCCCGGAATGGATCGGAGCTCGGAGGCGATCATGAAGATGGCCATCAGCAGGGCGGCGTGGCTCATGGCATAGGCCGCGAGACGCACGAAGCTGATGGTGCTCGCGAGGAACACCAGCAGCGCCTCGAAGGCTTCCGCGGCGGAGCTGCCAATCGCGGTCCCGATCCCCGGCGCGCCGCGGGCGCGTCCCTTGCGGTGGTGGAGCCACTCCAGAGGCTCCCGGAGCGTCCACGCGACGACCGGGAGCGCGAGGGCCGCGATCGCCCAGGGCAGGATGCCTCTGGCTGCAATGGAGTCGTAGAGCAGCAGCAGCGCCAGGGCTCCCCAGTAGAAGACCAGGCCCGACAGCCCGAACTTGTCGGTCCAAGCGCCGATTCGGTCGCCGGCGCGCAGGAGGTTCACGATGTTGAGCACGATGCCCGCGCTGATCATCGCCATTCCGAACCCCACGCAGGCCACCATGATGGCCATCGGATTCCCCTCGATCGGATCGCGCCAGAGGGCGAATCGCTTGAGCTCCTCGATGCCGAAGAAGCTCCCGTACACCGCGCCGAACACCATGCTCGCAGCGCCCAGGAGCCCCGCCAGCGTGCCGACGTCGCGCAGCAGCCGGCTGCGTCCGAATCGCCGCAGCGCCAGCCCTCCCGCGGCGAGCAGCAGCCCGTGGCCGACATCGCCGAACATGATCCCGAACATCACCACATAGCTCACGGCGAACAGCGGCGTCGGCTCGATCTCCCCGTAGCGCGGAGTGCCGTAGCCCGATACCAGAAGCGAAAACGGTCCGAGAATGGACCCGTGCCGCACCAGCACCGGCGCGTCTCCCCGCGGATCGGCCTCCTCGACGTTCATCAGGTGAACGCCGCCGGTCACGTCCCGGACCCGCGCTTCGAAGTCCGCGAGGCCGTCGCGAGGAACCCAGGCCAGGATCCGTGCCGTGCTCCCGGTGCCCCCGAGCCCGGATTCGGCCTCAAAAAGCGCCTCCTCCACACGCGCGGACTCCTCGATGGCAGCCAGCGGTCCGGCGGCTCCGACTGCCAGTTCCTCGCGTTGGCTTCGCACCGCTCCCAGCTCCGACTCCACCGCTGCCAGCTCCTCTTGATTGCGGTGCAGCCAGACCTCGAGCGGGACCGATCCGAGATCGGGAAATGCCTCCTCGGCGAATCCGATACGGCGGAGTCGCGCTTCGACGGCTTCGGTGCGATGGCGCCCCGCCGCCGCAATCACTCTGCGCTTCCCCTCACGAGACTCGACCGGAACGATCACGACCGGGTCTTCGGAAACGGTGGACGGCGAGCCCTCCTGCATGCTCCCGATCGCGAAGTGAACGTACTCGCTGCTGGTCAGTGTCTCGGTGGGGACACCGAGCTCCAGCAGCGGCGCAGCGCGGTCGGTGGCGCCCCGCAGCGCGTCGCGGCGCGCACCCAACTCCGCCTCCTGCTCCCGAAACTTCTCGAGCCGCGTCTCCCAGTGCGCGAGCTGTGACTCCATCTCCTCGAGGGACGGGCCGCGGGACGGCGCCGCCGCCGGCGTCGGGGCGACAGGCACGCAGAGCGCCTCGCGCAGGCGAGCCGCACGCTCCGCGATCGACTTGCACCGATCGAGCTGCGGCCCCGGCTCGCCGGGGGCGCGCGGGAACGCTTCATCGGATGAGGGAATCAGCTCCGCCTGTTGCGCCGTGCCGAGGGTCGTCAGTACGGCGCGCTGGTCGCGCAGCAGCACGAGGAGCTCCACGCGGACCATGGCCGCGGGGCGGAACAGGCTGGTGCGGCGACGATCACGCATGGGCCGCCTCGGTGGTGCGCGGCACGAGGCGCGCGCGGAGATTCGCCGGAGGGATGCCCGCTCGGATTCCCTCGGAGAGCGTGATCAGATTGGCTACTTCGACACGACGAATGGCCACGTATCCGGCGATGACACCGTCGGACATCTCACTGCGACGGAATGCCTCTCGCGCAAGTCCGAGGAAGTGGCCCCAGGCCATCGCCTCGGCCGAAGACTCCGTGAGCCCCGCCGGCGCGCGAAGCACCTGCGCCGCAGCGCCAGGACCGAAGAGCGTGGTCGCGGCCACGGCCACCGCAGCGCGCGCATCGGCGGACGCGAGCATCGCGTCCAGACGCTTCGGGCCCAGCGGCGTTCCCTCGATGCACCATGGCCGCAGCTCCTCCGCCGCGATCCCTTGGTGAAAGCGTCCGCGCAGCACCAGCGCGAGGTGGAAGATGTCCGCCTCCTGCGCCGCAATTCGCAGGACCCGCGGGGCGTCCTCTCGACACAGCCTCTCCGAGCACGCGATCATCTCGCTCAGCCAGTACCGATCGAGCGATGCTTCGAACGCATACGAGCCTCGCTTCGCCAGCGGAGAGCTCGCCGCACGGGTCAGCGCAGGGCCGATCGGACCGTCGCCCAGAAGGCGTGCGAGCTGCTCGATCGATCGCGCCGACGCAAGCTCGGCGAGGCGCGCGGGCTCTGCTCCGGGGAGCGGCAGCAGGTGTCGCCGGATCTCCTCGGGGGGAAGGCCTTGGAGGATGCCGCGGACGATCACCTTCGCATCGGCGATCTGCAAGCGAAGGGCGGCGTGCGCGAGCCAGTCGGCCACGGGGCCGCGGGCGGCGCGTTGAAGCTCGCGGAGCTCCAGCCCGAGGCGCACGTGCAGGCCGCGCTGCAGGTCGTGCAGGGGACCGGGCTCGGACCCGGGATGGATCCTGCGCCACAGGTCGGCAACGGATCGCAGCGCGCACAGCTCGTCGAGGCGCACCGACTCCGCGACACGGCTTCGACGGGCGTGCAGCCTGGCAGCGAGAAATACGGCGTCCTGCGGGGAAGGCATCTGCATCGTGGTCCCCCGTCTACCCGCCGCAGAGGCGATGCATGACGGCATCGACGGCCTGCTCGAACACGCCGGCGTCGATGCGGATGTCGGCCTGGATGCGCGTGGTTGCATGGGTCAGCGCCTGCTGCTTGTCGCGTTCTGCCTCGAGGCACGCGGCGCGCAGGAGCTCCTCGGCTTCGGCTTGCGCTTGCTGTCGTGCTCGTGCCACGCGCTCAGCCGTTTCCTTGCGGGCGTGGTCCACTTGCTGCTCGGCAAGCTGTCGCGCGGAGCGCACGCGGAGCTTCGCGGTCTCCTCGGCGTCGACGAGCATGCGAATGGCTTCGCGCACGCGGCCCTCCCTCGAGAGGGCTCATGGGGTCGAGCGGGGCGTGCGTCGAGAGCGGCGGGGTTTGAGGTGTGGCCCGGACACACGCGCGAGGGAATCGGGCGGAGGGAGGGGGGCCATGGGATCGGATGCGGAGCGACAGTGCTCGGACAGCGGTGCAGGAGCTGTCATCGACGTGGCTTTCGGATGGGGCGTGGGCGCTGTTTACGGGTGAGCGGCGGTCTCCTACGGTGCAGGCATGCGTATTGCGCTGTCGATTGCCTCGCAGGCCGGAGCCTCCGGAACCCACGAAGTCCTCGCGCTCGTGCCTGCCCTCGACCCGCTGGCCCAGGCCATGGCCAGGGCCCTGACGAAACACTCGGGGGAGGAGCCCGCGGCGTGGTTTTTGCGCGCGGAGCCGATGACGCAGTCCCAATGGGAAGAGGCTGCGCCCCGCATCGAGGAGGGCATCGATCCCGCCTCCGACGAAATCGTCGAAGCGGCGATCGCGCGGGCGTCGAGCCAGGCCGATCAGGGGGAGTGGGAGCAGGCGCGCGAGGGCTACCTCGCCGCGCACCGCCTCATGTCCTTCGAGAACAGTCCGAGGCGGGCAGCGGTCCTCGTGTGCCTCGCCGAGCTCGAACGGGACCAGGAGCGCATCGCCGAAGCGGTGCTGCTGCTCGATCGCGCCCTGGCGATCTTCCCCGCGCACCGCGGCGCGCTCGCCGCCCGGCTCGATCTCGCCTCCCGCATGGCCGACTCCGTCACCTCCGCCTTCCTGCTCAACCGCACCGTGCAGTTCGCCGAGTCCGACGACGAGCGCGTGACCGGGCTTCGCGCCGTCGCCGACCATTCGCTGGTAGCCGTGTGCGACGCGCTCCAGCGGGCGTTGCTCATTCGTCCCCGCGATCCCGAGCTGCTCGAGCGGCTGCGCGCGGTCAACGAAGCGATGGGGCGCTACGATCAGGCGGTCGATGCGTGGGTGGCGCTCTCGGAGCTCGAGCAGGATCCGGCAGAGCGGGCGCGCACGCTGGTGGGCGCTGCGGAGCTGTGCGCGCGCAAGACCGGGAACGTGCCGCGGGCGGTGGCGCTGTACGAAGCAGCCATCGCCGACGATCCCACGGTGACCGGCGCGTTCGAAGCCATCGAGGCCGTGCTCCTGCGCGACCAGGACTTCCTTGCGGCCGAGCGCGCGTACGTCCGGCAGCTCGAGCGTCTGACGGGGCGCGGCGCGCTCGAGGCGGAGGTGGTCCTGCTCGACAAGCTCGCCACGTTGCGCAACGACGAGCTCGGCAACCGTCGTGGTGCGATCCAGGCGCTCGACGAGCTGGTGCGGCGCGTGCCCGATCGGCTCGATCCCCGCTTGCGTCTCGCCTCGCTGCTGGAGGCCGAAGGGGTCGACGAGCTGGCGCTCCGATGCCTCGAGGTCGCGGCCGCGGTCGCCCCCTCGCAAGCGTCCGTCTACCAGGCCGTCCAGAGGATCGCCACGCGCATCGGAGACCAGGACCGTGCCTACGCGGCGAGCGCGGTGCTCGTGCACATGGGCGAAGCCGATCTCGATCAGCAGATGGTCTATCAGCAATACGCCCCCGAGACCGTGCTCAAGGCGTCCCGCGCGATGGACGACGCAGCCTGGTCGTTGCTCATGCCCGAGGAGTTCGACGCCGACGTCGACGCGCTCATGAGAGCGCTCGAGCCCGCGGCGGTGGCGCTGCGGCTCGATCAGCTGCAGGCGTCGCGCAGGCTCCCCGCGCTCGATCCCGCGCAGAAGCAGGAGCCGTCGAAGAGCACCATCGCCGCCGTGCGAACCCTCGCGTGGGCAGCGCAGCTCGTCGGACTCCCCGTCCCCGAGATCTTCGCGCGCGCGGAGGATATCCCAGGCGGCGTCGCCATCGTCCCCGCACCGAATCCCGTGATGTTCCTCGGACGCGCCACCCTCACCGGGCGCACGATCCCCGAGCTGGCGTTCATCCTGGTCCGCGAGCTGGCCTACCTGCGCGCGGCAGGCAGGCTCACGACCTTCTTCCCCTCTCTCGCGGATCTCAAGGCGCTGGTGCGCGGCGCCGCCGTTGCGTCCGCAGGACCCGTGTCCGCGCGCTCGCGCGAGGCCTCCGTCGTGGCCGCCCTCCCCTCCCGACTCGACGCCTCCACCGTCGCACGGGTCTCCGACATCCTGCAGACCCTGGGGCGCGCTCGTCCCCAGCTCGACCTCACGGCGTGGATTCGGAGCATCGAGCGGGTGGCGTGTCGGGCGGGATTCCTCGCGTCCGACGACATCACGGTGGCAGCGCGGATGCTTGCGGTGGACGGTCGATCGACGCCAGGGTTGTCGGCGGGCGACAAGGTCCGGGATTTGGCCGCGTGGTCGGTCTCGCAGAAGTACCACGCGCTGCGCAGCTTGACGGGCCTGTCGATCCGCAACGGTTGAAGCGACCCGCTTCCGTCACTGCGGACCTTCGTAGATCGTCCCGCGGAAGCTCACCATCCCCGTGTACAACCGGCCTCCCATCGCCTCGTGGACCTGGAACCCCACCCCCAACCCGTCGCTGCTCCGGTGCCTGCGTTTGCCGATCGAAAGCCACCCTCCGTTCACCCACTCGTCCGCGAAGGTCGCTGTCTTCGATCCGCTTTGCCGCGCGTTCGACCCCACGATCCACGCCGCCCGGCTGTAGGCGATCACCCGCAGAAAACGCCCCAGATCCGTCGCGACATTCAGCTCGACCGGCAGCTCTCCCGCAGCGGGCAGCGCCCCTCCCGTGATGCCCGACGACCCCACTCCGCCGATCAGGTTGACGCGCGTGCGATTGCCGAACGTCAGCCCCGGGCCGAACATCCCTCGCAGATCGTAGACGAACGCAGGCCCCCCTGCGCCTCCCAGCCCCAGGTCCAGACCCAGCGCGTAGCCCACCGGCGTCCGCTTCGCCCCTTCACTCATACGCGCCGAAAACGATACCTCGCTCACCGTCCGCGTGCCGTCGAATCGCGCGCCGTCCGACGTGCGCCCCACCGACAACGCGAAGTGCAGATCGCCAATCATCGTCGAGCGCCGATACGGCTGCGGCGGGTGAATCAGGTGCTCGGGACCCAGCTCCGCGAGCCACCGGATCGGCAGGCGAAACTCGATCGATTCCCCAGGCGCCCGCAGCGGACGATCCACCACGAGCCGGATCGTCGCCGTGCGCCCGCGCTCCTCGAGGGCGTGCAGCAGCCGTGTCTCGTTGGCGATCTGCATCCGCACCTGCTCGATGCGCTCCTCCAGCTCGAGCCGATCGTCGACATCCCCCGGCTTGGACGCGATGGACCCCAGGACCGCTTCGGTGCGCGCGAGGGAATCGAGGTTCGTCCGGTGCTGCAGCCACTGCTCCGACAGATCCACGACCTCGATCTGCGGCGGGTCCGCGCGTCCGATCAGCGCGAGGCGACGCAGCGCAGGCCGGAGTCCTGCGAGCGGAACGCCCAGGGTGCAGGAGAGCGGGTCGCAGTGGACGAGCTTCGCCCCCAACTCGACGCTGATGCGCTGGATCGTCTGCACCGGATCCTGGCTCTCGTCGACCGTGACCTGGAGCACCGCGCGGTGCTCGAGGAGCTCGGTAGCCGCGGGCGCGGCGATCTGCGACGTCGCGGGCACGGGCTGCTGGGCGAAGGCTCGAGGGGAGCACAGCAACGCACCCAACGCGAGGGCAGACCCCGCGTGGGCAGCAGCGGAACGTGGGCCGGAGCGCATCGGCTGACAACGTTACGCCGGGTCCGGGCGACGGCTCAACCCTTGTCGTTTCGAAGGCGCAGCGATGACGTGCGGCGTTGCTCTTCTCACTGGGGCGGATCCAAGTGCGCACCGGTTTCGATCTGACGCACCAACCAGGTCGCACCGAGAGCCCCGGCCGGCAGCAGGAGCAACTGCACGCAGGGGATCAGGAACATCAAAGCGAGAGAGACACCGAAGCCGAGGGCGGCGCCGAGATTCTTGCGCACCCACCCGAACCGCAGCCCCAGACGCCAACCCCGCACCGAGAACGGGTAGTCGAGCAGGTCCCAGGTGATCGCGAGACCGGTGACCATGATCTTGAGAGGGAAGGTCACGATCCAGGAGAACGGGATGAACAGATCGATCACGAAGAGGATGGCCAGGATCGGCAGCACGAAGGCGAGGGCGAGCAACGCGCCCGTGGCCGATCGCGCGATCTCGCGCCACAGCGGGACCTTCGGAGGAGCCGGGGCGCCGAGCTCCTTGTCCATCTCGCGAACGAGGTGCTCGAGCACCGGGCCCGACAGGGGCTGAGCCAGGACGAGGCCGAGGACGAGGGAGAGCAGCAGGCCGGTGCCGGCGGTGATCACTTGCAGCGCGACCACGCCTGCAACCTCGTACCACGCGCCCCCCTTGCCCGTGATCCCCACGATGAGCTCAGGCAGGAACATCACCGACAGCGTGCCGAGCCCGACGGTGATCAGGACCGCGATGGTGGTGGGCAGCAACGACAGCGGCCACAGGGGCGGGTTGCGCATCAGAAAACGCATCCCCTGGAAGGGGGCGCGCAGTCCGATCCGGAACGCCGCGAGACGCGGCGGCCTCGCGGGGGCAACCCCGGGTGGGCCGTTTGCCAGGACGAGGTCCGACATGCCCCGTAGCGTGCCTGGATGAGCGGGCGGGTCAAGAGGGTGTACGCCCTCCCCCGCGTCTACTCGTTGGTGTGCGGCGGCGGGATGGTGAGGCCGTTCTGCGCGGGACGCTTCATGACCATGCGGAGCAGGCCGGGGAACACGAAGAGCGTCAGGATCGTGGACACCGCGATGCCTGCCACGACCACCGTAGCGAGAGGACGCTGGACTTCGGCGCCTGCGCCGGTCGAGATCGCCATCGGCATGAATCCGAGCGCAGCGACGGCGGCCGTCGTGAGCACGGCGCGCGCGGTGTGCGCGGCCCCTTCGCGGATCGCCGCCTCCACCGGCGTTCCGCCGTCGAACCTCTGGCGGATGTCATTGGCCATCACGACGCCGTTGAGCACGCTCACGCCGGCCAGGGCGATGAACCCGACCGCCGCGGGGATGCTGAAGCTCAGTCCGCGTCCCGCCAGGCCGAGCATGCCGCCGGTGAGGGCGAAGGGGACCAGCACGAAGACCGCGGCGGCGTAGCGGACCTGGCCGAAGGTCCAGATGAGCATGCCGAAGATGATGGCGAGGGCCATGGGGACGACGAGGCCGAGTCGCTTCTTGGCTCTCTCGAAGTTCTCGAACTGGCCTCCCCACTCGATGCTGTAGCCCGACGGGGGCTTCACTTCGCTCTCCACGCGTGCCCTCGCGTCCGCGACCCAGGACACGAGGTCGCGTCCGCGCAGGTTGACGTCCACGCGCACGGTGCGCAGCATGACCTCGCGTCGTACCTGGGCCGGGCCCTCGGACTCGGTGATTTCCGCGATCTCGGCGAGCGGGACCTGGGTGCCTCCGGCGGCCTCGACGAACAGGTCGCCGATGGCGTCGGGCGAGGGCGACCTGGGGGGGACGAGCAGATGCAGCTCGAAGCGTCGATTGCCTTCGTAGATGTACCCGACGTGGAGTCCGATGCGCGCCGCTTCGATGGCGGCGAAGGCGTCCTCCACGCGGGCACCGTAGCGAGCGAGGCGCTCGCGATCGGGGCGAACCTGGAGGCTGGGCAGGCCGAGCAGACGCTCCACGCGCACGTCGCCCGTGCCGGGAACGGAACGTACGACCGCACCGATCTGCTCGCTGAGGTTCTTCAACGTCGCCAGGTCGGCCCCGAATACCGCAATCTGGACGTCGGCTCGCGATCCGCTGATGAGCTCGTTGGTCCTGTCCTCGATCGGCTGCGAGATCGACACGAACGTGCCGGGCACTTCAGCCTCGATGGCGGTCTTGTAGACCTCGGAGATGGCGTCGAGATCCTTGCCGGTCTTCCACTCCTTCTTCGGACGCAGGTGCGCGAAGATGTCGGTGTTGTCGTTGCCGACCGGATCGACTGCGACCTCGGCGCGCCCGGTCATGCCGAGGGTGGTGGCCACCTCGGGGAAGCGTTTGAGGACGCGCTCGACGCGCAGGTCGAGGTCGCGCGCCTGGTCGAGGCTGATGGAGGGAGCGCGGCGGATGGTGACGACAGCGTCGCCTTCCTCGATGCGCGGGAGGAAGTCGGCACCGCCCCGGGAGACGAGGATCGAGGCGCCGGCGAGGGCGGCGGCGGAGGCGCCCAGCATGCCCCAGCGGTAGCGCAGCGCCAGGGGAAGAAGCCGGGAGTAGTGAGTGGTGAGGTACCCGACCCACTTGGGACCATGGCCCTTGGGGGGGGGCACGAGCAGGGCGAGCACGCCGGGGAAGAAGACGACGGAGTAGACCAGCGCGCCGAACAGGGCGCAGGCCATGGTCACGGCCATGGGCCGGAACATCTTGCCTTCGGCACCTTCCAGCGAGAGCAGCGGGAGGTAGACGAGCATGATGATCGCCACGGAGAAGGCGACCGGACGGGCCAGCGGCGCCATCGCGTCCGCGTAGGCGCTCGTCTTCTGCGACTTCTTCAACGACCGTCCAGCAAGCGAGGCGATCACCCCCTCGAGCAGGACGATCGGTCCGTCCACGAGGAAGCCGAAGTCGATGGCCCCCAGGCTCATCAGGTCACCCGTGACGCCGAACAAGTGCATCCCGAACATCGCTATCGACATGGAAGCAGGGATACCGAGGACCACAGCGACGGCGCCGCGAATGGTGCCGAGGAACAGGGCGAGCACGAGCGTGACGATGAGGGCGCCCTCGACCAGATTGGTCATGACCGTCGTGAGGGTGCGTCCGACGAAGTCCGCGCGATCGTAAATCGGCTCGATGATGATGCCGGGAGGGAGCTCGGCCTGGATCTCGACGACGCGCTGCTTGACCGCGTGCACGACGTCGCGGCTGTTGGCTCCGAGCAGCATCATCACGATCCCGGTGACGGCCTCGCCTTCCCCGTCGCGGGTGATCACGCCGTGGCGCAGGGCAGATCCAACGCGGACCTCGCCGACCTGGCGCACGAGCAGCGGGGTCCCGTCGGGGTTGGTTCGCAACACGACGGAGCCGATGTCCTGCTCGTTGCGCAGCACGCCGGTTCCGAGAATCGTGAAGGACTCGGAGGCGCGATCGATGTAGCCGCCGCCGATGTTGACGTTGGCGCGCTCGATGGCGGTGGCGACGTCGGTGAGGGTGAGGTTGTTGGAGTGGACGCGGGCGGTATCGACGACGACCTGGTACTGCTTGAGCTCGCCGCCCATGGTGTTGATTTCGATGATGCCGGGGATGGCGCGCAGCTTGGGGACGATCTCCCAGTCCAGGACGGTGCGCAGCTGCATGGCGGAGTGCTTCTCGGAGCGCACGACGAACTGGTAGATCTCGCCCAGCCCGGTGGACACGGGGGCGAGTTGCGGCATCTGCGCGCTCTTCGGCAGGTCCCCCTGGACCTGTCGGAGCCTCTCGGTCACCAACTGCCTCGCGAACCAGACGTCGGTGCCGTCCTTGAACACCACGGTGACGGCCGAAAGACCGGAGCGCGAAACGGAGCGAAGCTTCTGAAGACGCGGCACGCCGTTGAGCGCGGTCTCGATGGGGAAGGTGACGAGGCGTTCGACCTCCACGGGCGCCAGTCCGGGGGCGTCGGTGAGCACCGAAACCTGGATGGTGGACGTGTCGGGGATCGCGTCGATGGGCAGCGCGCTCGCAGCCCAGCCGCCGCAGGCCAGCAACACGATGAGCAGGATGCCCATCAGGAATCGATGGGCGATGGATTGTCTGGTGACGGCTTCCAGCATCGCTACCGGAACAGCTCCGACTTGAGTGCGAACACGCCTTCGACGACCACCAACTCCCCGGGCTTGAGGCCGGAGAGCACATGCGCGCGGACGCCGTCGTTCATCCCGATCTCCACCGTGCGCGCCTCTACCGAGGTCTCGCCGTGGGACACGAAGACCTTGGGGACGCCATCGACCCGGGTGACGGCGGTGAGCGGGACGGTGATCGCTTTCTGCAGTGGCGCTCGCGTGTGGATGCGCGCGACCACGGACTGACCGGGTCGAAGCTGACCCGCGTCGTTGTCAATTTCGACGCGTACCGGCGCGCTGCGCGCGTGCACGTCGATCACGTCACCGACGTAGGCCACGCGCCCCTTCTCCACGTGCTTGCGCTCCGCGCCCGGCGCCAGCTCGACCGGGTCGTCGGCGTGAATCGAGCTCAGCTCTCGCTCGAAGACCGCGAGCTCGACCCACAGACGCGACAGGTCGGCGACCCGGAAGGCCGTGTCGGTCGACTCGAGGGTCTGCCCCTGGTAGATGCCCGACTCGACGATCTTCCCGGCGATGGGGCTGCGCAGCACCAGCACGCCCATCTCGCCGGCGAGCCCACCTCCGGCCATCGCGCGCACCGCCTGCTCCGCGGCATACAGATCGGCGCGGGCGGCTGCTGCGTTGGCCTTGGCCAGCTCGGCGTCACGCGCCGACGACACCTTCGCCTCGGCCAGTTGCGCTTCCCGCTTCTCGTTCGCGGTCGCAGCCTGGGCGTGCGCCCGCGCCGACAGCGCCGCCGATTGCGCCTTGCCCAGCTCCGCACTCTCGATCTCCGCCAGCGCGTCGCCCTTCTTCACGTGGTCGCCCGGCACCTTGTGGATCTTGCGTACGCGTCCCGGGATCCGCGCCCCGATCGCGGCCACACGCTTCGGATCGAACTTCACCGTCCCGGTCACGGTCACCTGGGGGAGCAGCTCCTGCTCGGTGACCTCCCCGGTCTTGATGCCCGAGCGCTTGGCGAAGTCGGGCGAGAAGTGAACCAGCCCCCCTTCGAGATGAGGGACGTCACGCGCGGGCGCGGCCGCGGCCGCCTGATCGGAGGACGCCTTGCCGCGAGCGCGGACCACCAGCACCGCCGCGACGACGGCGATCAGTGCGAGCGTCGCCGCGAGGCCAATCCAGAGCATCCGTGCGCGCCCGGACGCCGCCGGCGCGGGGTTCGTGTGAGACGACTCGAGGATGGTCGAGTCGCGCGGCGGAGCCGGGGGAGGCGGGATGGCTTCGAATCCGTGGGCGCTCACGACGGCCAACCTCCTGCCGCTCGTTCGAGGGCAATTCGCTCGACCCACGCCGCCTCGAGCGCATCCAGCCGCATGGCTTTCATCCGCACCAGATCGCGTGCGGCCGAGGTGACGCGGAAAATGTCGAATCGACCCGAGCGCCAACCCGTTTCGATCAGGAGCAGGTTGCGCTCCGCGGCCGGCACCGCCTCCTCCGCGAGAGCACGCAACTCCGCCCGTCGTGACTCGTAGGCCGCGCGGGTCGCGGCGACTTCGCGATCGATGCGCCGAAGCTCGATCTCCAGGCGCGCCTGGTCGGATTCTCTTTCTCTCATGTTGACCGCCAAGGGCCCCTGGTTGCGCTGCGCCACCGGCAGCTCGACCGATGCGCCGAAGGACAGGAACGTGGCAGAGTGCGGTGAAGCGTCGTACGTCCCGAAGATGCCGACGCGCGGTGCCACCTCGCGCTCGAGCCGCGTGGCCGTCGCCTCCAGCAACTGCAGGTGCGATCGGAGCGCCGCAAGCTCCGGTCGCGACTTCTCGGCGTGACGCAGCAACGCTTCCAAGGGAGGCGGAGGCTGCGGCACCGCGGTCTCCGCGCTTACCTCGAGCGCCGTCCCCGCAGGCAGATCCAGCAGGTCGCGAAGCTGCATCAAGCTGATGCTGCGCTCGCGCTTCACGCTCTCCAGTGTTGCCTGGAGCTGGGCTACCTCGAGGCGCGCCGTCATCTCCTCGATGTCGCCCGCTGCGCCAGCAGAGATGCGCTCGCGCGAGGCGGCGAGCACACGGTCGGCCACCGCGCGAGCGTCGTTCAGATCCGTGATCCGCTGCGTGGCGATCGACGCCGCGAGGTAGGCCCTCCAGGCATCGAGCCCCGCGTAGAAGCGGACCAACTCCGCGTCGACGGTGGCCGAGCGCGTGCGCATGTCGGCCTCGCGGACGCGGGCCGATGGAGCCCCGGCGATGTCGAACAGGGTGTCGACGGTGACGGCGTAGCCAAGCTCGCGTGTGCGGTACTCGCCGCCGACGAGCGACTGGCGCAGGTCCAAGGACACTCGTGGTCGGGCCGGCATGACGATGCCGGCGCCGACGCGTGTGGCTTCGGCCTGGCGCACCCTGTGCTGGGCCATGCGGACTTCAGGAGCGCGCTCTCGTGCCATCGCGATGGCACGGGACAGCGTCAGGTGCATTGCCCCCGCAGCCGGACGCGGCTCCTCGGCGTGAGCCGCCACGGTCAGCAGCTGCGCACACAAAAGAGCGCAAATCGCGCGATATGCGAGAGGGGGGCGGATCAAGATGAAGCAACCTTAATCGAAACTCGCTCCGATGCAACCGGCGCGTACAACGCCCGCGGCACGATTGTCACCCCACCCCTCCACCGGCATCGCGCATCGCGCGCTCTCCGCCAACCCATCCCCCTCTCCCAGCATCCCACGATCGAACCACGCGATCCCGTGAAGCACGTTGTGGGTTGCAACCGCGTCGGTTTCAGCGAACCCTTCCCGCTCCGTTGTCGCCCCCGTTTGCCTGGTAGGTTTTCGTCGACCATGCGCATCGTCATCCTGTCTCGCAGTCCGTCCCTCTACAGCACCAGCCGTCTGACCCTTGCGGCCCGGGCTCGCGGCCACGAAGTCCGCGTCATCGATCCGCTCGAGGTCCAAATCGTCGTCCGCTCCTCCGGACGCCCCGCCCTGTGCGTCACCGGCGCCGCCCTGTCCAAGGTCGACCTCGTCATCCCTCGCATCGGCGCTTCGATCAGCAACTATGGCCTCACCGTCGTCCGCCAGTTCGACCTGATGGGCGTCCCCGTCCTCAACGGCGCCGTCGCCATCGCCCGCAGCCGCGACAAGCTTCGCTCCCTTCAACTGCTCACTCGCAAGAAAATCCCCGTGCCCACCACCGTCTGCGCGCGCTCTCCGGGCGCCGTGCCCGACGCCCTCAAGCTCGTGGGGGGATGCCCTGCGATCGTCAAGCTGCAGCAGGGCTCCCAGGGCATCGGCACCATGATCGCCGAAACCCCGCAGGCCGTCGCCTCCCTGCTCGAAACCCTCTGGGCCATGGGGCAGGACATCATCCTGCAGCAGTACATCCGCGAGTCCAAGGGGCGCGACGTGCGCGCGATCGTGGTGGGCGGACGCATCGTGGCCGCGATGCGACGCACCGCCAAGGCCGGCGAGTTCCGCTCCAACCTCCACCGCGGCGGCTTCGGCCTCGGCGTCGATCTCAAGCAACCGTACCGCCAGACCGCCATCGCCGCCGCCAAGGCCATGGCCCTCGAGGTCGCCGGCGTCGACATGGTCGAAACCCGTACCGGTCCCCGCGTCCTCGAAATCAACAGCTCTCCCGGCCTCGAAGGCATCGAGCGGGCCAGCGGCGTCAACGTCGCCACGGCCATCATCGAGCACGCAGAGAAGCTTGTGTCCCGCCGTTCCTGGCGCGTGTGCAAGGACGCCGTGGTGGACTACGAACGCAGCACCACACGCCTCCGCGGCGCCATCTGACCCCGCAGGACTTTGTTCGAACCCACGGGAACCCCGCGGACCGTGCGGCTGTCTCCGCTGCCGAGGAGACGGTCATGCAAGCACGACAAGAACGATCGGAACGCGCAGCCGGAAGCAAGCCCTCCCGCCCCTGGCTGACGATCATCGTGGCGGTCTCGACGGCGGTGCATCTCGCCATCCTCGCCGCCGCTTCGCTCTTCCCTCCGCCTCCGGTGGAGCCGGCCCGTACCGTGCGCATCGAGGTCATCCGGTTCCAACAACAAGGCGACGACAGCGAGGACTGGGGCACCATCGGACGCGTCCACGCCATCGTGAGCCGCGAAAAGCTCAGCGCGTCCACCGGGCAGTAGACGGTCGCGACGCGCGCCTTGACCCAGCACTCCGCCTGCGCGGAGTCCCTACCGGGCCGTGACCAGGTTGCTCCCCAGGTCGCGGCCCGGACCTATTTCTGCTCCGTCCCTCGCTGTCCCTCGAATCTGCTATGAGCCGGGGATGCGCATCGCGATCACAGGAGCAGCGGGGTTCATCGGCTCGCACTTGTCGGAGCGGTTGCTGGCCGCGGGTCACGACGTGCTGTGTCTCGACGTCCTCGACCGCTTCTACCCGGCTCCGATCAAGCTGGCGAATCTGCAGGAGGCGCTGCGCCACCCGCGGTTCGTTCTCGCCACCGCCGACGTGTGCGATCCCGAAGCGCTCGACGATTCCTTCGCGCAGTTCCGACCCGAAGCCGTCATCCACCTCGCCGCCACCGCCGGCGTCCGCCCGTCGATCGAGCGCCCCATGACCTACGTGCGCTCGAACGTCGAGGCGACCCAGCGCGTCCTGTCCGCGAGCTCGCAGCACGGCGTCTCCCGCGTGATCCTGGCCGGCAGCTCCAGCGTGTACGGCAAGGACCAGCCTCCGCCGTTCGACGAGCAATCGGCGTCGGGCGAGCCACAGAGCCCCTACGCCGCCACCAAGCGTGCGATGGAGCTGCTCGGCGCCGCGCACAGCTCGGTGCACGGCCTCACCGTCACCGTGTGCCGCTTCTTCACCGTCTACGGCCCACGACAACGCCCCGACCTCGCCATCTCGAGGTTCGTTCGCGCCCTGCTCGCCGACCGTCCCATCACGGTCTTCGGCGACGGATCCTTCGCGCGCGACTTCACCTACGTCGAGGACACGGTCGCGGGGATCGAGGCCGCGCTGCGCGCGCCCCGCGGCTATCACGTCTACAACCTCGGCGCCGGGAGTCCGACTTCGGTCAACGATCTGGTGGCTGCGATCGAGCAGGTCATGGGCAAGCGCGCGGAGATCCGTCGCGAGCCGCAGCAGCGCGGTGACGTACCGCTCACCTTCGCCTCCGTCGCGAAGGCGAAGCGCGAGCTTGGATGGCAGGCGCGCGTGGGCCTGCAGGAAGGGCTTGCTCGCTTCGTGCAGTGGGCCCGCACGGCTCCCGAAGCCTACTTCCGCGCGGGAGAGCCCTGGTCGCTGCTCGTGCAACCTCCGCAGCCGTAGCCGGTTCCCCCACCGATGCGGGCGTTGATGTCGGTGCTGTTGCGGCGTTAGACTCGGGCCCCCCCCGCGGGGAGGAAGGATGGGTGAGCCGTGCGCGGACGGTATGGGTACGGGAACGTGTTGGGAGCGGGCGCGCGGGCGACCGTGTGGTTGCTGGCAGCGGTCCTCGCATGGGGAGGCCTGAGCGAGTGCAAGAGCCGCGAGGCGCGCGAAGCGGAGCTCTCGGTCGAGTGCAAGAAAGAGCCGCCGTGCAAGGAGTCCGGGCTGTGCACCGGGTCGTGTGAAGGCGACGTGTGCCGCTGCAAGGCGGCGCGCGACCTGGACTGCGCACCGACGATGGCGTGCGTGTCGAACGGCGTATGCACGGCGAAGGACGGCAAGTGCGTGGTGGGATCCCCCGCGGACTGCCAGAAGGCCTTGATCTGCAAGGCCGGCGGCAAGTGCACGCCGAAGGACGGCGCGTGCGTGGTGGGGGGCGACGCCGACTGCAAGCAGTCGGACATGTGCAAGGCCTCCAAGAAGTGCGTGGCCAAGGACGGTGAGTGCACCGATCCGACCTCGAACATCACCGCGCTTCTCAACCCGACGAAGGCGACGGAGCCGCCGCCGGACAAGTTCCAGGTCAAGTTCGAGACCACGAAGGGGGAGTTCGTGGTCGAGGTCTACAAGGCGTGGGCGCCGCTCGGCGCAGAGCGCTTCTACAACCTGGCGAAGATCGGGTTCTTCGACGAGGTGGCCTTCTATCGCGTGATCGATCGGTTCGTGGCGAACTTCGGGATCCACGGCAACCACGAGGTCTCGGCGGCCTGGCGGGAGAACTCGATCCGCGACGATCCCCCGGCGAAACACTCCAACGAGCGGGGCACGGTCTCCTTCGCCGCCAACGGCCCCAACAGCCGTTCCACCGAGCTGTTCGTCAACCTCGGCCCCAACACGAAGTTCGACAAGGCCGGGTTCGTTCCCATCGGCAAGGTGATCAAGGGCATCGAGGTGCTCGACAAGCTGAACAAGGAGTACGGCGAGTCGCCCCCCAACGGCAAAGGCCCGGAAGCCGCCAAGATCCAGCTCGAAGGCGTCTCGTACCTCAAGAAGAGCTTCCCCAACCTCGACACCGTCAAGACCGCAAGGCTCCTCTGACGACGCATCCCGCGTCGTGCCCCCGAGGCAGAACCTCTCGCAGTGCTCTCCCCTCGCTTGCCCGCCACCCCCGCGGAGGGTAGGAACCAGCCACCCGAGCCATGACCATCCTGCAGGTATCCGACGTCTCCTTCGGCTACACCGCCGACAAGCTCTTCCAGGGCGTGACCTTCTCGATGGCGCTCGGCGAGCGGGCTGCGCTCGTTGCCCCCAACGGCGCCGGCAAGACCACGCTGCTGCGGATCATCGCCGGCGAGGTATCACCCGATACCGGCGTCATCACCCTCAAGCGCGACCTGCGCATCGGGTTCTACAGGCAGTCGCACGAGGCCTCGACGGAAGGAACGCTATTCGACGCGTTGCTCGGCGGGTTCCGGGAGGTCGTCGAGCTTCGCCACGAGCTGGCCGAGGCGAGACACGCCGCCGCCTCGGGGGAGAAGATCGCGCTCGATTCCCTCGCTCGCCTCGAGGACCGATACCATCTGGCGCAGGGCGATGAGCTCGAGCGCCGGGTGGAGGTGATCGCGCAGAACCTCGGGTTCGCGCGCGATCAGCTCGACCGCCCCGTCGCGAGCCTGTCGGGCGGCGAGCGCGGGCGCCTGAACCTGGGCGTAGTGCTCGCGCAACGTCCCGAGCTGCTGCTGCTCGACGAGCCGACGAACCACCTGGATCTGGGGACGATCGACTGGCTCGAGAAGTACCTGGTGGACTATCCGGGCGCGGTGCTCGTGGTGTCCCACGACCGCGCGTTCCTCGACAACGTGTGCCCGCGAACCTTCGAACTCGGGCAGCGCAACTTCCGCGTCTACCCCCTGGCCTGGACCCAGTACGAGCAGGCACGCGAGGAAGACCTCGAGCGCGAGCGCGCCGTCGTCGAGCGCCAGCAGTCGATGATCTCCAAGACCGAGGACTTCATCCGCCGCAACATCGCCGGGCAGAAGACCAAACAGGCGCAGAGCCGCCGCAAGATGCTCGACAAGCTCGAGAAGATGGAGCGTCCCGAGGACGTCTTCGAGATCGCACACAAGATGAGCCTGCGCTTCGCCCCCTCGCCGCGCAGCGGTGACATCGTGCTCGAGGCGCGCGGTTTGAGGGCCGAGCGCGGCGGGCGCGTGCTGTACGACGGCGTGGACCTGCTGATACGCAGGCTCGAGCGTGTCGGGATCGTCGGGCCGAACGGCTCTGGCAAGACGACGCTGCTCAAGCAGCTCGCCGGGCTGGGCGCTGCGGACGACCAGGGCGCGGTGCGCAGGGGGTCGAACCTGGCCGACGGCTACTTCGACCAGGAGCTCGGGTCGCTCGATCGATCGCGCAACGGCATCGAGGAGATCCGCGCGGTGCGCGCGGACATGAACGCCGACGTCGTGCGGCAGTACCTGGCGCGCTTCCGGTTCTGGGGCGATCAGCCGTTCCAGGTCGTCGGGGGTCTGTCGGGTGGCGAACGATCCAGGCTCGCTCTGGCCAAGCTGCTGCTCGAGCCGCGCAACCTGCTGTTCCTCGACGAGCCCACGAACCACCTCGACATCCCGGCGGCGGAGATCCTCGAAGATGCGCTGATGGAGTTCGACGGGACCGTGCTGCTCGTGTCGCACGATCGTCGGTTTTTGGAGAACGTGAGCACGCGGGTGGTGGCGTTCGACGACGGCAAGGTCGAGGTGTACCAGGGGGGGTATCGCGACTACACGCGGCGCGGGCAGTCCGCGGTGACGGACGACGACGACGCGCCGTCTCCGGTGTCGGCCCCGCGTCCGGGCGAGTCCGACGCCGACAAGGCGGATCGCAAGGCGCGCTTCGAGGCGGCCCGGCTCGCCGCACGCGCGCTCGAGCGCAAGCAGCGCAGGGTCAAGGAGCTGGAGGAGCTGATCGCCGAGGGGGAGTCGGAGCTCGGCAAGATGCGCGACGCACTCAAGATCGCGCCGGGCGACGACTGGGAGAAGCTGTCCAGGATGGCTGCCGAGGAGCAAGCGCTCGGGCGCAAGCTCGAGCAGATGATGAACGAGTGGTCCGGGCTTGCCGAGGAGCTTGCCAACGAGCAGGCTTCAGCTGCCGGCGCACAGCGCTGACCCAACCATGAATCGACTGGTCTTCGCACTCATCGTCCTGCTGATGGCCCTGGTGTCCCTGGGCTGCTGCCGCAAGCCGAGCGACGACGACGGCACGCGGCCGCAGTTGCGGGAGCTCCCGAAGCTGGAGCTGCGCGACGACACGGCGGATCTGCACATCACCTGGATCGACGCGAAGGGCGACTTCCACGTGGTGCACAAGCCCGCAGATGTTCCCGTCGAAGGGCGCGATGCCGTGCGGGTGTACGTGGCCGGGCGCGAGGAAGGCACGGGCGATCTGCTGTACGTCGCGGACCTGAGGACGAAGCTTGCCGACGGCACCTACCCGGTGCAAACCCTGGCGCGATCGGAGTGGGAGGCCGTCGCCGAGCGTCGCCGCCCCACGAGCATGGTGGCTGCCAGCCCGAGCGCGGGCCAGGACGGCGGTGGCGCGGGTCAGGCGCCCACGGCTGCGCCGGTGCGGTCCCGCGTGGCGGTGATCGTGTACGGGGCCGAATGGTGCGAGGCGTGCAAGGACGCCATGGCCTACCTGCGCCGCAAGGGCGTCGAGGCGGTGGAGAAGGACATCGACGACGACCCCGGCGCGCGCGCCGAGATGAAGAAGAAGCTCGCGCGGGCCGGGCTGCCCGACCGTGGATCGATTCCGGTCATCGACGTCCGGGGCAAGATCCTGACCGGCTTCAGCCCCCGCGAGATCGATCGGGCGTTGGCCGAGGCGGTCCGGGGCGAGGAGCTGTAGGGGGGCGTGCTCCCGCGGGATTTGCACGCGGTCCGGTGATATACAGGCCGCCTGGGCAACGGCGCCCTGGACGCGTGGAGGCGAGATGACGTCGGAGTCGATGGCGGATCGTGTGTTGGCGCTCGACCTGGAGATCCGCGAGTACCCGATCCTGCGCGACGAGATCCGCAAGCGCATGCGGGCGGAGATGTTCCGACGCGGCGTGATTCGCGAGGAGGTCTTCGAGGAGGAGGTGCGTCGGAAGGCGGAGCTGACGCAGCGCCGCGAAGGGCTGCACGACCCCGGCTCCCCGGAGCTCGACGAGGTCTGGGAGCTCCGATGCTCGCGCGTGCGCGAGATGCTCACGGACTTCTACTTCGCGCACAATCTGCCCCACAGCATCTTCCACTCGATCGTGGCCGACGCCCTCGGGGAGCGGAACAAGAAGAACCTCATCCTGAACTTCAACCCCGAGACCGCGCCGTGGGACATGCTCTTCGCCCAGGCCGACGAGTTCGAATCGGGTGACGAAGCATCCCGCAAGCTGACCGAGCACCACCTCAAGGAGATCATCGTGGTGCTGACCAAGGGCATGCTCTCCGATCAGCTCGGCTTCGTGGGGCTGGCGCGCCAGCACCTGCAGATGGACGACATCAAGGAGGTCAGCCACAGGCGCATCGGACGCGGCAAGGTCGGAGGCAAGGTCGCCGGCCTGGTGCTCGCCAGGCGCGTCCTGCAAACGCCCTCCCCCGACGACCCCTTCGACATTGGGGCCCGCGTTCGCATCCCCGAGTCGTGGTTCCTCGCTGCCGACGTCCACTACGAGTACCTCGAGCAGAACAACCTCTTCGCTGGCGTGAACCTCAAGTACCGGGAGCTCGATCGAATCCGCGAGGCCTACGACGAGATCCGGGCTCGCTATGAGGATTCCACGCTGCCAGAGAGCCTGGTCAAGCACCTCGACGAGCTGCTCGACAAGGCCGGCGAGGCTCCCCTGCTCGTGCGATCATCGAGCCTGCTCGAGGACAACTTCGGCTCCTCCTTCGCTGGAAAGTACGCCACCCACCTGTGCCCCAACCAGGGCAGCCGCAGCGAGCGCCTCGCGCAGCTCTGCAGCGCCGTGCGCAGGATCTACGCCTCCGGGTTGAATCCCGACGTGATGGCGTACCGCAAGCAGATGGGCCTGCTCGACTACGACGAGCGCATGGGCGTGCTCATCCAGAAGGTCGAGGGAACCGTCTGGCGCGACCACCTCTTCCCCCTCATCTCCGGCGTGGCCATGAGCCACAGCCCCTACTGCTGGAACCCCCAGCTCGACCGCCGCGCAGGCATGCTCCGCCTCGTCTGGGGCCTCGGTTCCCGCGCCGTCAATCGCGTCGGCCGCGACTTCCCTCGCGTCGTCGCCCTCAGCCACCCCTGCCTCCAACCCGACCGCGCCCAGCGCAACCCCACCCGCTACTCCCAGCGCTTCGTGGACACCGTCGACCTGCGCAACAACTCCGCTGCTACCCTCCCCGTGGAGCGCCTCGTCGCCCACGATTACCCCGCTCTCCGCAGCATCGCCTCGGTCTGGGACGGCACGGAGCTGCACGCCATCGACACCCCAGATCCTCGCATCCCGCCGTCCGACTACGTCGTCACCTTCGACTCCCTCGTGCGCGACGACCGCTTCATCCAGCTCATGCGCGCCATCCTGCGCAAGCTCGAACGCGCCTGGCGCCACCCCGTCGACATCGCTTTTTCTGCCGAAGTCCTCCCCGGCCCCCAGCCCGACTACCGCGTCTCCCTGCTGCAGTGCCGCCCCCAGGCCGAGGTCTTCGGCGCCCTGCTCGTCCCGCTCCCCGACGGCGTCCCCGCCGAAAGCGTCGTCTTCTCCGCTCGCGACACCATCTGCAGGGGGCGCGTCCCCGCCATCCGTTACGCCGTCTTCGTCGACCCCGAGCGGTACTCCCAGCTCGATACCCTCGAGCAGCGAAAGCGTGTCGCTCGCACCATCGGGCGCATCAACCGCAGGCTCGAAGGAAGCACCTTCATCCTCGTGGGCCCGGGACGATGGGCCAGCACCGACCCGGAGCTGGGGGTGCCGGTCTCCTTCGCCGACATCTACAAGGCCGACGCGATCGTCGAGGTGCCCATGTCCGCCCGTGACGAGGAGCCGGAGGAGTCCTTTGGAACGCACTTCTTCCAGGACCTCATCGAGAGCCAGATCTACCCGGTCGCCGTGCATCCGGAGAGCGGGGACCGCTTCGACCTCGACTTCTTCCGAGCCTCACCCAATGCGCTGCCCGGCCTCCTGCCCGAAGAGGCGGGGCAGGCCGAGGTGGTGCGCGTGATCGACGTGCCGGCATCCACCGGTGGGCGGGTGATCGATCTGACGATGGCCGAAGGGGGACCTCAGGCCGTGGTGGCGCGTCTCGTGCCCGCAAGCTGAGCCCACGCATCGGGCCTCACGAGCAGCGGAAGGCTCCGTTCGCCGGGCGCCTCCCCGATCAGGCTCCCTGCGACGACGTCTGCTTCAGGACCCCTTCGAGCTTCGCGAGCAGCGCGCGACCCGCGTCGCAGCTGTCGCACGGATGGTCCTTGCCCTGCTCGGAAGCGTGCTTGCACGTGCCCAGGCAGTGCTTCAGCGACTGGACCAGAAGAGACAGCTCTGCCGCGGTGAGTTGCAGGTTCATGGTGGCGTTCCTCCGGCCGCGCAGCATACCGGCTCGTGCGACGCCCGCACACCCGCGTCTCGTTGGCCTGCGGTCCGCTGGAAAATTGCCCACATCCCGTGCATGTCGCTATGAACCGACCCAATGGCCCACTTCCGTCTCCCCGTGGAAGCCCCCGACCTGATGCGCCGCGCGCGCGCCCGGGTCGGCACCATGCTGCGAGGCAAGTGGCACCTCGACTCCATCCTGGGCACGGGCGGGATGGCCACCGTCTACGAAGCGACGCATCGCAACGGCACACGGGGTGCGATCAAGGTCCTGCACCCGGAGCTCGCCCTCCGCTCGGATATCGTCGACCGCTTCGTGCGCGAGGGGTACCACGCCGATCTCGTGCTCGTCGACCTCGCGCGCCCGACCCGCGTCCGCCGCGAGGAGCTCCTCTCCAAGTGCGGCTGGTCGCCCTTCGCGGGCGCGGCGTT